>NZ_DAZC01000013.1:35384-46628 GCF_002508845.1 Methanobrevibacter sp. UBA417 | reverse complement strand
TCAAAAATTATTTTATTATATATTTTTCATCAACATTTAAATCTTTTACTCTTTCATTATAAAGAGAACCTAATGTCCTATCACAGAATAATGATAAGAAGGGAGTTATAAACAATCCCATGATTACTAAAGTGACTAAACTAGTTAAAATAACTTGAGAACTAATCATCATTACACCAAGCATAATGAATGAAATAATCATGCTCGCAGCGATTCCAATAATTACACAAATAATAACAAGCATAAATAATGCTCCAATATACCTAATCCAAGAAATTGAATTAATAATATTTAAAATATCTTTAACTTTAAATGCAAAAGTTATTTTTCCATCATTTGCAATCATGTGATTTATTGCCATTATTTGAATTAATACCATTAATATTGCACATATTATTCCAACACATGACAATATGGATCCAATTGTTAAAAATATGCCTCCATATGTCATGATATAAAACCCAGTTACTAAAAGTATAATAGGCAAAATATCATATGCAATTTCTACAACTGTTATTTTTAATCCTTCAATAAACATTAATAAAAAATTATTAAATTTAGGTAAAAAATTATTTTTATTTATAGCTTCTTTTATTACTCTATAGTCATATCCTGTTGCTAAAATTCCCAATAAAATCATTACGATTCCTAAAATTATAGATTCATATAAATTTGTAGTTGGAATTTGTGCAAAAATATGATTAATCTGTTGATAAAAAGTAGTTGCAGTTTCATTTATTAAAGTAGAACTACTTGAAGTCATAAGTGGTGTTGAAATAAGATATGATATCCCTAAATTAATTGCACTTATTAAAGCATAAAATATTCCTAAAATTATTATTTTTTCTTTTTCAATGAAAGGATAATGTAAACTTTCTTTTAAAACATCTGTTACACTCATTAGTCATCACCGTCTAAAGGTTCATAAATTAATCCAATAGCCCTACTTTCAAATATAGTTAAATATGGAGATATCAAGAATAAGTAAACTGAAATAGTTATTAATAAACCTATAATTAACCCTATATTCAAACCAAATGCACTTACAAATGCTCCAGATATACCTAATGTAATCCATATTAATGCTAAAATTATACCTACAATGATTGAAATTACTGTAATTATAATTATTAGTCCTAAATAGAATCCTATATATCTTAACCATCCTACATTAGATATTATTTTCCAAATACTTTTATAATCAAATGCATCTTTAATTGATCCATTATTTGCAACCATATTAGATACTGCCATTATTGATAAGAAATAGAATAATATAGCTAAAATAATTGATATAATTATTCCTACAAACATTACCCCTGATCCTACATTATTATTTAATCCGGATATTTGCCCACCTATAATTAAACTAGCTAAAAAAATTATACATGGAATTAAAAGGTAAATAAATTTAACTAAGAATACTTTTAATCCATCAACAAACATTGAGGTTAAATCATCAAATTTTGGTAATTTATCATCCCCATTTATCATTCCATGAGTTGCTGTATCTAGCACCCGGTAATAATACCCTAAAACCAAAAATATTGGAAGTATTAAGAAGCTGAAAAACATCATTACTCCTAATTTTAAAAGAGTTTTCCCTTCTTGTAAGGAATACTCTAATGAATCTTTATAAATATCTAGTATCATTTTTATCACATTTTTATTTATTTTTAATTAATTTTCATCATTCATATTGTCATTTTCAAGGATAAATACGTCTTCAATATACTCACAATTTAGTGCTTTGGTTATTTTATAAGCCAAAATAAGAGATGGATTATAACGTGAATTTTCTAAAGCATTAATTGTTTGTCGAGTAACTCCAACTTTATTTGCTAATTCTTGTTGGTTAATACCCTTTTCTTGGCGTATATATCTTATTTTTGTTTTCAATTAACCACCTTCAAAGGTTTTTTTCTAGAATTTTCAATATTGAGGTTGTTAAAAATACATTACAAATGTAAAATATACATTCCATATGTAAAATATAGATTACATAATATATAAACATTATGGAAAAAACTAGAAAATAGCTAATTATATTTAACAAAAAAAGAAATAATATAACAATAGAATAACTATTAAAAAAAAAAAAATAGAATCTATTAAAAAAATTAACAATGATAAATAATCTAAAAAGGAGTATGAAAATGGCAATACACCCTATTGAATTTAGATATGGAACCCCCGAAATGAAAAATATATGGGAATCAGAAAATAAATTACAAAAGAAATTAGATGTAGAATCCGCTTTAGCACAAGCAGAAGCAGAACTAAATATATTACCAAAAAATATAGCTGATGAAATTTCATCAAAAGCAAATACAAAATATGTCACCTTAGAAAGAGTTAATGAAATAGAATCTCAAACAAAACATGACATAGCAGCATTAACCAAAGGACTAGCAGAACAATGTGAAGGTGAAGCCGGAGAATATGTACACTTTGGAGCAACTTCCAACGACATAGTAGATAGCTCAAATTCTTTATTAATTAAAGATAGTATAGAAGTCTTAGAAAATAAACTAAAAAAATTAACAGAAATTTTATTAAAATTAACTGAAGAAAAAAGAGACTTAGTTACCATAGGACGAACACATGGACAACACGCTCTTCCAACAACATATGGGATGAAATTTGGAATATGGGCAGATGAAATGCATAGACAATATGATAGACTATTAAATGCTAAAAAAAATGTATGTGTTGGAATGATGGATGGTGCAGTGGGTACTACTGCAGCTCTTGGAGAAGACGGTTGGGAGATACATAAAAAAACTTCAAAAATATTAGGATTAACCCCTGCTACAATAACAAACCAAGTCGTTCAAAGAGATAACCATGTCGAATTCATAATGGTTTTAGCAAACATAGCAACAACTATGGATAAAATAGGTGTTGAAATTAGAAGTTTACAAAGAACCGAAATTATGGAAGTTGGAGAATTTTTTGACCCTAAAAAACAAGTAGGCAGTAGTACCATGCCACATAAAATGAATCCAATAACTGCAGAAAGAATTTGTGGTATTTCTAGAATAATTAGATCATACGTTGTAGCTGCGATGGAAAATAATCCCCTTTGGCATGAACGAGATTTGACAAACTCTTCTTGTGAAAGAATAATGTTTCCAGAAGCATGCATATTAACAGATTATATATTAAATCTTGGAATTAAACTTTTAAGTAATCTTGAATTCCATGAAGATAACATAGAAAAGAACTTAAATTTAACAAATGGTTTAATAATGGCTGAAAGATTAATGGCAGAACTTACTAGAAAAGGAATGGGTAAACTAACCGCATATGGTATTGTACGAAAATGTGCAATCCAAGCTAAAGAAGAAAATGAATTACTTTCAGATCTTATATTAGCAGACAAAGATGCATCTAAATATTTAAGCAAAAAAGATGTTAAAGAAATTATGAACCCTCATACTTATTTAGGTTCATCAACTATAATTATAAATGAACTATTAGAAAGTTCAAAAAATTGGTTTTAAAACTATTATACAGGAGATGACAATTAATGTCTGAATTTTTAAATCTTAAATCCATTGACTTATCATCTTTAACAATAATTGGAACAGGAATAAATGTAATTTATGCAATTATACTTACATTAATTCTTTTAATTGTTGGAGGAATAAGTGCAGGATTTAATACTATTGGCAGTCTTTTAATGATTGCACCAACAATAATTTTTGGTACAATGATAGTATCTATATTTGAACTATTTACTAGATCATATATTTATAATATCCTTGCTTCAAAATTAGAGAACATAAAAATTAAACTTTTCGAAAATAAGGAAATAAAAGAAATTTCTGTTATTCCTACAGCTGTTATGGTAACTATAATCAGTACAATAATGTTTATAATATTTTATTTAATTAATTTATTCGTTGCACAATTAGTATTCAGTGTTATTTATCAAGTTTTAATGGTTGCGGGTAATTTAACTTTAGTTTATATGCTTTATCAAATGATTTATTTAATGAGTGATCCAATTATAATCATTCTTGCAATAATTTTTGTAGTAATTGCTACTTTTATAATAACTACAATAAGCTGTTATGTTTATAATATGCTTACAAACAAAATGTATGGTGTAATGTTAGGATTAGAAAAAGAAGATGATATGACTATTATTAATTCAATAAACCCTGTTAACAGTGCCTTAATCCTAAGTATTATTGGGTTAGTTATTAGTATAATCTTAGGCATAATATTATTAATTACAACACATAATGTTTATAGTTTAATTAGTGCCATTTTAATTGGATTTATTGGAACATTTTTATGTGTATTAATAACTAGTTATTTATATAACATATTAGCTCCAAAACTTGGAAAAATTAAAATTAAATTAACTGAAAATGTAGAATAAAATTATTCCACATTTTTAATTTTTTTATAAAAATATGAATTTCAAAACATACATAAAACTTAAAATAATGATTGATTAAATAAACAAAAAACTAATTACTACTTCTTTTAATTGGCGGTACATACCTTTTAAGCATTAATGATAATGAAATTACTGTAACTGAACTAAATGCCATAGCTAAAGCAGCAAATTCTGGACGAAACATAATTCCAAATGTAGGATATAAAACACCTGCTGAAATAGGTATTAAAATTCCATTATATGCAAATGCCCAAAAAATATTCTCTTTAATTCTAGACATTACTTTATTAGAAAGTTGAATAGAAGTAACTACACTTTCAAGATCTCCTCCTACAACAACAATATCCCCACTTTCCATAGCAACATCAGTACCATTACCCATTGCTACCCCAATATCTGATTGTGAAAGAGCAGGAGCATCATTTATACCATCCCCAACAAAAAGAACTTTACCTTTTTCATCATTTTTTTGGATATTTTTAACAATTTTTAATTTATCTTCAGGAAGTACATCAGCTTCAACATTATCAATATTTACTTCATCTGCAACAATTGTTGCAGTTTTTTCATTATCCCCTGTAACCATATAAGTAGATATATCCATAGAGTGCAAAGCATTAATTGTTTCTTTAGAATTATATTTAATTTTATCAACTAATGTTAAAATTCCTTTAACTTCTTCATCAATAGCTAAAAATATTACGGTTTTATTTTGAGAAACTAAATCATGATATGTTTCTAAGACCGATGATTCAATTTTAATATTTTCACTTTCTAAAAGATTTAAATTACCCACTAAAATATTTTGACCATTAATCTTACAGTTAAGACCTTTACCAGTAATATTATTGAAATCATCAATATCAAATAAATTAATATTTAATTCATTAGATTTATTGATAATAGCTTTAGCTATAGGATGTTGAGAATTATTTTCAATACTTACAACATACTTTAAAACTAAATTTTCATTAATTCCATAAGAAATAATATCTTCAACTTCAGGTTTTCCTTCAGTTATAGTACCTGTTTTATCAAAAATAGCAACATCAACATCTCCTGCCGTTTCAAGAGTATCACTATTTTTAATAAGAATACCATATTCAGCAGATCGACCTATACCAACAGTAACTGCTGTTGGAGTAGCTAAACCTAATGCACATGGACATGCAACTACTAAAATAGAAATAAAAGTAGTTAATGCAAAAAGTAATGTAGATCCTAAAATATAATACCAAATAATAAAAACTGTAATAGCTATTGACAAAATAATTGGAATAAAATAAGTAACTGCAGAATCAGCAACCCTTTGAACCGGTGGCTTAGAACTTTGAGCTTTTTCAACCATAGTAATGATTTGAGATAAAATTGTTTCTTTACCTATTTTTTGAGCTTCAATTTTTAATATTCCATTTTGATTTATAGTCCCTGCAAATACATTTTCATTAAATTCTTTAATTTTTGGTATTGGTTCACCAGTTATCATAGATTCATCAACATAACTAGAACCTCCAACAACTTTAGCATCTGCAGGTATTTTATCACCTGGTTTAACTAATAAAATATCTCCTACTTTAATATTATCTATAGGTATCTCTTTTTGATTAATTATTTTATTATTATGAAGTTCTAATAAAATAGCTGTTTTAGGTTGTAACCCCATTAAATTTTTAATTGATGAAGAAGTTTTATTTTTTGCTTTTGATTCTAAATATCTACCAATTAAAAGAAAAGATGGAAGCATTAATGAAGTTTCATAAAACATAAAAGAGCTGTTAAGAATTATATTAAAAGTTCCAAGTATACTTGATATAAATGCAACTAAAATACCCATTGTATACATTACATCCATATTAAGGTTTCTATGGAATAAACCTTGAAATCCTGCTTTTAATATTGGTAAACTAACATATAAAAAAGGAATAATTGTTATAATTAATGATAATTCCCCCATTGTAATAAATGGAACATGTATAGGAAAATACATTAAAAATGTTAATATTGCTGAGAATATAAAACCAACAATGATTCTGTTCCTTTTATCATTTAAATCATTTTGGTAAATTTGTTTTTCATCAATATTTAATTGCCCATCAATTCCTAATAACTCAAAACCTAATGAGTCAATGACTTTTTCCATATCATTTTTATTTACCTTAGATTTATCATATTTGATTGAAACTTTTTGTGTAGTTAAATCAGCATGAACATCAAATATACCATTTAATTTATTTAAAAAATTTTCAACATTCATAACACAAGAAGCACAATGCATTCCATTTAATCGTAAAGTTATTTCATCTGAATGTGTTTTAAATCCTAATGTTTCAACTACATGATTAATTTCATTAAATGAAACTTTTTTAGGATTAATTTGAATGTGAAGTTTGTTATTTGTTAAATCTGCATTAACTTTATTAACTCCTTCAATTTTATTGAATGCATTATTAAGATTTAATACACAAGAAGCACAATGCATTCCTTCTATAGGAATATCCAATGTTTTTAACTTAACCATTACAATCTCCTTTCTATATTAGGTTAATAAAAGAATTTAATTAATATTTATTTTACTACTTTAAAACCTACTTCTTTAACTGCTTCATTTATATCTTCACTTGAAACATTATCAGAATCTAATTCTAATTTAACTATACCGGAATCTAAATCTGCATTAGCTTTCAAAATTCCTTCTACATCTTCAAGAGAATTTTGAACTGCTAATACACAAGAGTTACAATGCATACCGTCAACTTTGATATCTTTTTTAATCATATGTTCATCTCCATTAATTAACTATTGTTAATATATTATTATATGTACTATATAATTTTTAATAAAAATTATTATCCATTTTTTAAAAATTTTTATGTTTAAAACTTATCAATATATTAAATATAAATTTAAGCAAAAAAATTTATTTAAAATAAGCATACTTTTATGAAAAAATCATGAAAATAAATTAAAGTGTATTCTTTATAACATTACCATCTTGAACAACTAAAGAAATATTATTAGAATCACCTAAAGAACTAATATTTTCTAAAGGATTTTTATTAGACAAAATAACATCAGCACTTTTCATTGGCTCAATTGAACCAATTTTATCATCAATCCCTAAAAATTTAGCAGGTTCAATAGTTCCAGCTGCAATAGCTTCAGAAGAATTCATACCTAAATCAACTAAAAATTTAAGTTCTTCAAGATTATGACCATGAGGAATAACCCCAGAATCACTACCCATAAACATTTTAACCCCTTCTTCATAAGCAATGATTTTATTTTCCTTTTGAACTTTGTTTAATTCTTTAACTTTAGCTTTTTTTTCATCATCCAAATAATTACCATTTTTAAATAAAGTATCAATTACCATAATAGTTGGAATAATAGGAGTTCCTTTTTTGGCCATTAACTTTGCTAAAGATTTATCAATATAAGTACCATGTTCAATTGAATTAACACCTGCTTTAAAAGCATTTTTAATACCTTCTAAACCATGAGCATGAGCAGCCACTTTAGATTTTCTCATTTTAGCTTCTTTAACAATAGCAATTAACTCTTTTAAATTAAATTGAGGATATAATGATGAATCATTTTCACTTAAAGCCCCACCTGTTACCATTACTTTAATAAAATCTGCTCTAGCCCTAAATACTTCTCGAGTTTTACGAATAACATTTTCAACACCATCACATAAAGGATTAGGTAAACCCGGATATTTAATTCCCATATTAAAACCAGAATTAAAAGTTAAATCAAAATGACCTCCAGTAATTGAAAGAGGAGTTACACTCAATAACATTTTAGGTGATGGAAACAAACCTTTTTTTTGAGCCATTTTAGCACCAATATCTGCAAGACCACAATCACGAACTGTGGTAACTCCAGCATCAATGGTATCATGCATATTAATAATACCATTGAAAAAATGAGTTGATAATGGATTTTTCATATTATCTTCTTTTTTAAAGCCATTAGCAAAAAGATGAGTGTGCATATCAATGAATCCTGGAAGCATAAATTTGTTATCACCGTCAATAATTTGAGCTTCAACCCTATTTGAAACATCAATATTTTTATCAATATTAAAAATTTTTCCATTTTGAATATATACTGAAACATCAGATAATGGTTCAGATTCATTAGGATTTATTAAATTAACATTTTCAATTAATAATTCCTGCATAAGTTAACACCCAAAAAAATTTTAAATTTAAAATAAAATATGTATTAAGCCCTTATTACAATCTACTTCAACAGTAACTCCATTAATTAAATTATCTGTAGAAGAAGGAGAATCAACCATAGGTATGTCAGACATTATTGCACCAGTAGCTATTATAGGTTCTGCATTTAAACATATAATAGCTTTAGGAGCTGTCCCATTCTTCTTCATTTGAAATATAACATAAGAACCTACTGTAGAACCTTTTCCTCCAGGGATAAATAAAATTTTATTTTTAATACATTGACCACTTAGGTCATGATGAGGATCAATAACTACACCAGAATCTGGATTAACTCCCCCTAAAAAACTTAATGGTTTATTACTAACTATTAATTCACCAGTACTTTTCCCTCTTGAAATTTTTCTACATTTTATCATAAAATCAACCTAAAACCATAATTTGAATAAATAATATAATTTATTATTAAATTTTTTAAACTAAACAACATCCACTTTCATAACTTCCCTTAAAACAGCAGTTGCATAAGAACCTTTATTAATAGAAAATTCAACTAAAACACCCTCATCAGTGGATGAAGCCATAGTATCCCAAATTTGAAATCTCATTGATCTTCTCAAACCATGACTTCCAAGTTTTGGCATTTTAGGACACTCAAAATCTTCTCTTGTCAAATTATAACTATTCAAAATGGATTTTTCCATATCCCCAACTTCACCCTCAGCAAAAGGAACTTTAGTTCCAAATAATGGAGAAGTTTGATTAACTTCAAAATTAGAAACTAAATGTTGAAATTCCTCATAAGTTTTATCTCTAACAATCCTTTCTTCATTATCAATTACAATATCTCCATCAATATATTTATCTAATCCCATTTTCACTCTATGACTAACAACATTATTAAAAATAAATGATTGATATGCATTAACAAACATTCTTTGTAAAGGCTTTGGAAGTGCATGAATAGCACGTTTATAAGAATCATCATCTAAAATATCTTTTTTCTTAGATTCTTTTAAAAGTTCTTTAATCATCATCTTTTCATAACGCATTCCTTTAGGCATTAATTCAAAAGATTTTTCTAAATTCCCATCATCATAAGCTTGACGAGCTAATTGATTTTCATTTCGTTCTTCAGGAGAAGGATTACCAATATACAACCTTACTGCTTCTTTTAAATCATTGTGTATTAAAGCTTCACCAACAAGATGAGTATTTGTTCTAGGTTTTCCAAATCTTTGCCAACCAAAATAATTAGGAACACCTGTAAATTCTAACTCTTTTAATATTTTTGAAGCTCTTGAAGCAGCATCCGAAATAATTTCAGTATTATCTCCATCTGTTTCCATTCCATTTATATCTTTAATTAAAATTTTAAATTTATTACCTTTTAATTGGCCCATACGTAACTTTTTTCTTCCACGAATAATTTTTAAAAATTGGGTTTTATAAATATTTCCAGCTAAATCCTCAACTTGTTTCAATTGTTCTTCTGAATCCATATTTGCAACACAAAGCCACTGACGAGTTAAAGCTTTTTTATCTTTCATTCCAGCAAAACCCATCCGTTTACGGTCTATATGTAAATCTCTAGAAATATCTAACATAACATCTAAAGTTGTTCTTCCAATTTTCTCAATCCAAATCCATATATTTGGACCTTCACCTTCTGGAACTATTTCTGGAATTTCTTCCACATAAAAATCTTCATAACGATTTCTAATAGTTCCTCCAATCCCTTTATCTTTTGTAACATATACATTTGCATTAAGCATGAACAAAACCTCAAGAAAATAAATATTTGAAAAAAGTATAGTTTTCTATAAAAAATAATATTTGTAAGTTTAAAAATTATTTATAATGCCCTGACCGGGATTTGAACCCGGGGAATAGGATCCGCAATCCTACGTGTTATCCAAGCTACACCATCAGGGCAATGAATTATTAAAAATAATATTGTTTTTATAAACTTAAAATTTATAAGTTTATAATTTTATATTACTCTTTTTAGTATATAACTATTATTATTAAATTTTTAAAAAATAAAAAGGAAAAAAATTATTTTTGATTATTAATATAATCAATAACTTTTTCTTTCTTTTTAATTGAATTATTAGCTGCTTTTTGAACTTTCTCTTTCATTATTTCAAAATCTTCAGGAGTATTTTCACCACGAAGCTTTTTTATTTTAGTATAAGCAGCTTCCCTGAATAAAGGTTCAAGAATATCTACGTTTCCATCTTCTTTTATTAATCTAGGAGTCTTTTTATTATCTACTTTACCAATTTCAAAAATATTAACTCCTGCAGATTGAATTACATTAGTAACATCATATACAATTTCAGGAGGAACAATTAACATTAAGGAATCAGTTGAAACACCTAAAGGATCTATATTTAGAGTATCTAACATTTTGAGTACATTAGGAGCTACAGTTTTTCTTAATTTATCTTGATAAAATTCCAATCCTACCCCAGTTACAGATGAAATCTCATGAGCATCACCACGAAGACCCCCATTAGTTACATCAGTCATAGCATGTATGTCTTTAATTAAATCATTATTAAATAAAGCATTAGAAGCTTTAATGAAACTAATATCAAGAGTATCCCATACAACATCGAAAAAACCATTATATAATGC
>NZ_DAZC01000013.1:0-35205 GCF_002508845.1 Methanobrevibacter sp. UBA417 | reverse complement strand
GGTGTTGCTCCTTTCCGTGCAGTAGGAGGATATTTAGAGACACCAACACTCCCTACTGCTGAAACAAATCGATCTCCTAAAACCATATCTCCACCAACTCTTAGGGTGCTTCCAGCAACAATTGGAGTATCTATTAATTCTGAAACTGCAGCAACACCTGCAGTAAAATCAAATATTTTTCCAACATCTCCATCATCAGCCAAATGAACATCACTTAATATAGCTATAGGATCTGCTCCCATCACACATACATCTCTAAGTGTTGCTCGAGTTACATGAAACCCTCCTAAAAATGGATAATCACTTAAACGAGAATGTATACCATCTACTGCAGTTGTTACATAAACATCTTGATCAGTGTTTACTTTTACTACACCCCCATCATCTTGAGCTGAAGGATTTACTAATGAAGAGGTATTAGCACTGGACACAATTTCAGCAATTTTTCTATGTACAAAAAAGTCACCAGCACCTCTAGATCCAACACCCATTTTACCCATTGAAATATCCGCTTTTGGTATATTTATTATTTCTTTTAGAAATTCATCATTTGAGTTTTCAACTTTTAATGTGTTTTTAACTTCTTCAATTACACTTTTTGCCATTAATTTAGAATAATTTTCATCAACATTTTTATATTCTCTAATTCTATCTGCTAAAAGTGTTTCAAGTGTTTTTTCATCTGTTGTTTTAATTCTACGTCTAACAAAACCTTCAATATCCATTTTTACACCAAAATAATGAAATAAAAAAAAGTAATATATTTAAATTTTAATCAATAAATATCATGATTTTTTTTATTAAAATAATTAATTTAATATTATAATAGTTTGATTTTATTGTTTTATATAATTTATGTAAATCATGAAAACTTTTTAAAATAAATAAGAATATTTTAAATTTTAGAGACCTAAAAAATATTTAAAAAGAATAAAAAAGTATATGTTAAAACTTTATTTAATTTTAAAAAAATATGAAAACTAAAAATTTTGACTTAAAAACACGATTATAAAAATTATAACATGACATAATTAAAAAAACGTTCCAGAAATTGGAACAAATACATAAAAATATAATTTTTATAAGCTAAAATTTAAATAATATAAAAAAAATAAGTAAAATAGTGCTAACTTCATTTTTGTTAGCTTTTTTTAAAAAAAAATATAATAAAGAGAAAAAATAATATGAAAAAATTTAATAAAATTATTTTAATATTATTATTAATCACAGTAGTTACAACATCATTATCTGTAGTTTCTGCAGCGGATATTGATAATGGAACTGGAATCTCTAATGATAATAATATTAACTATGCTCAATTAAGTGTTGAATCTCAAAATAATACAAATGACGTGAATAATGCAGAAAGTATTAATTTATTAAGTGATGGAAGTAATAATACAAACAACAATACAAATATTACCCCTCAAACTAATAATACAAAAGAATTTAATGTAACAGTTGAAGACTTTGGACAAATATATAAAAATCCAAAAAATTTAACCATCAACTTAACCAATTTTACCAATGGAAAAGTTATAGTAGGACAACATATTGCATTAAACTTAACCCGTTTAAGTGATGGTGCAAGCAAAATCTACTGGGCAACCACTGATACAAATGGTCAAGCATTTTTAGATATAAACCTATTTCCAGGATATTATAGTGTAGATGCAAGTTGTGGCGATGGATCTAATTTTAAAAACTTTACAGTATATAAAATACCTAGTGGAGTAATTCAAAATAATTTTGAAGTAAACCATAAAGGTGAAAGTTTTAGAAGTATCTTATACAATTTATATTTCCAAGTTTTAGGAAATCAAAAAGTTTATTATACCATTAGTAATGGTAATTCTAATAAAACTTATACAACAACCACCGATAGTAATGGATATGCAAGATTACCTATTAATTTAGGTGCTGGAAAATATACTATTACTTTTTCATACAATGGTGATGGTATAACTTCAGGTTGTTCCGAAACTAATAATATTACAATTTATCCTTCTTCACATAAAATGCCAACTACTGTAGGTATCAGCGGAACACAAAATAACACATTTAATATTACTAAAGGAAAAAATCTTACAATAATTGTTCAAGAAAGTAATGGTTTATTATTCCCAAATACAAAAGTAACCGTTAAGATTATTAAAGGAAGTTTAAGTAAAACTTATACTGTAACTACAAACAGTAACGGAATTGGAACATTACCTATTAATTTAAGTGCAGGAGATTATACTGTTAAATGTTCTTATGCTGGAAGTTATTATTATGCAGCTTCAAGTTCAAGTACTGTATTAACAGTTAACAATGCTTAATAAAGTAAAATTAGAATATATCGGAAGAATAAATAATATTTTTTCTTCCATTTTTTTATTATAAAAATTTAAATACTATTTTTTTAAATTAACAAAATTTTTTAAAATTTTAAGTCCCGCAACACCACTTTTTTCTGGATGAAACTGTGTTGCAAAACAATTATTATTAGATAAAGAAGCTACTAGATTTACACCATAATCCGTGATCCCTGAAACAATTTCTTCATCTTCAGGATTTGCATGATAAGAATGAACAAAATAAAAATATTTACCATCCACTCCTTCTAAAATAGGGCAATTTTTTAGCACATTCAATTTATTCCATCCCATATGAGGAATTTTTCTACCGTAAGGTATTTTATTAACACTACCTTTAAATATATTAAGGCCTTTAATACCAACAGCTTCTTCACTAGAAGACAATAAAACTTGTAAACCTAAACATATCCCCAAAAATGGTTTATCATCATTAATATGTTCATATATTAAATCTTTAAATGGTTCAATATTTTTCATAACACTTCCAAAAGCACCTACTCCGGGAAGAACTAAAAATTCAGAATCAGCTATTTTTTCAGGATTACTGGTAATTTCTGCATTATAACCTATTTTAGTAAAACCATTATGAATACTTCTAAGATTTCCACTATTATAATTAATTATTGTTATCATTTATAATCCTTCTTTACTCATTTTCCCAATTAATTACTGATCTAATCATCATGCCAAAATCTGAATCAACAATTTTTTCTGTTCCTAATGTTTTTGAATGAGCATCTAACTCTGCTATTACATAATCATAACCTAAATCTTTTAAGGGTTGAACTAACCTTGGCCCATCAGTTATAGCTATAGATTTACAGCTAAAATTTTCTATATGTAAAGCATGAGGAACTCCAAATACAACTACCAAATCAAAATCATTAGCTTCTAAAAATTTTTCAGCAATTTTTGGAGCAATCGGATATTCATCTAAACCTCCAGTAATATAATCAATATTAACATTATTTTCTTTTAAATCATTTTTTACATTAATAGCATGATTTCTTATTCTAGGTAACCCAATATTTTCATCCAAATTGGCAAGAATCATAGGTTTATTATTAGGATTAATATCTTCATAATTAAAATTTATTATATCTGCAAATAGATAAGATGTCTCTTTTTTAGCATTTAAAATGAAACAAACTTTTTTGTTTTCAGCCAAATATTTAACAATGATTTTAGCTACTTTCTCTTTATTGTCTCCAAAATTTGGTTTAATATAATTACCTTTAGCCATACCTCTTGTTTTCTCAATTTCGGTAGCTAATTTAAGCATTTTAATTTGACGATTTGCTTCTTCTTGAGGAATTACATCATATTCAGCAGCAGACTTTAATACTGCAATAGCACCTTCTGTATTATCACCTTCACCGAAACCACCATGGGAGGCTACAGGCAAAATTATAGAATCTAAATTTAATTTTTCAATAGGTTCTTTTAAATCTTCCCCAATAATCATACTAGCACAGGTACCAACAATACCTATAAGTTTTGGTTTAAACACTTCATTAACTTCTTTAAGTGTTTGTTCTAACTTTTCTGAAGCACCTAAAATAAAATCATTTTCTGTCATTGCTGTAGTGACTACACGAACACCATCAGTTTCGAGAAGCCTACCAGTTCTAAAACAGCAGCCATGAGGACCATGCATAATAATAACATCAGCATTTAAATCTCTTAAAGTATATAATGAAGCCGCAATAGGGCTAGGACGTGGATGCATCAATTTTTTACTCACCTGATAAAATTTAATCTAATATACTTTATTGAATACAAAAGTTATATAAGTTTCTAAAAAAAGTTTAAAAAAAAAATAAATTTAACTTAAAGTTGATTTAATCCTATCTTCTTGAGTCATTGAGGCTAATTTTTCAACTTTATTAATGTTTAAGTTTAAACCATTTGCAATTCTAGTCCCATACTCAATATCTGCTTTATAAAATAAAGCAACTTGCCTATATTGAATGTTTTCATTAACTCCTGAAATACTATTAAGTATGTTAGAAATTAAATGTGATTTATCTTCCTTATTTAAAACTCTTCTATAAAATTCACCTACTTGTTCAAAATCAACATCTTCTACCTGTTGAGTGTGTCTATCAATTACTGCTTGGACATCAATAGTTGGAGCCTTAAAACATGCTTCAGGTTTAGGACCTTCTAAAGAATTTGGATAATAATTAGGATAATGACTTCCTTTATTTACATTCATCGGCCCATCCATTTGATAAGTAGAAACTTGATTTTTTGTTTGATTTATGGGTATTTGATGATGATTTGCACCTAATCTCCATCTTTGTGTATCTTCATATGCAAATAAACGTCCTTGTAATAATTTATCCGGAGATGGACCAATACCTGGCACAAAATTAGAAGGTGCAAATGCAGATTGCTCAACTTCATTAAAATAGTTATTAGGGTTTTTATTTAATACAAGTTTACCTAATGGTATTAAAGGATAATCAGAATGATACCATACTTTTGTAACATCAAATGGATCAAATTTATAATTTTTAGCTTCTTCATTTGTCATTATCTGAACAAAAACATTCCATTCCGGATAATTCCCATTTTCTATAGAATTGTATAAATCTTCTGTTGCATAATCCGGATTTTCACCAGCCATTTTAACAGAATCTTCATCTGTAAAATTTTTTATGCCCTGTTTTGTTAAAAAATGATATTTTACCCATACATATTCTTCATTCTCATTATACCACATATAAGCATGTGATGAAAACCCATGCATATGTCTAAAATCTCTCGGTGTTCCCCGATCAGTAAATAAAAATGTTAATTGATGTAATGATTCAGGAGTTAAAGAAAAAAAATCCCAAACCATATTTGCATCAGACAAATTTGAAGTTGGATGTCTTTTTTGAGTATGAATAAAATCTGGAAATTTAATTGCATCCCTTATAAAAAATATTGGAGTATTATTACCCACTAAATCATAATTCCCTTCTTCAGTATAAAATTTAACAGCAAACCCTCGTGGATCCCGTACAGAATCAGCAGACCCTCTTTCACCACCTACTGTAGACATTCTAACAAAAACATCTGTTTTTTTACCTACTTCAGATAAAAATTTAGCCCTAGTATATTCAGACAAATCATGAGTAACCTCAAAATAACCATGAGCTCCAGCACCTTTAGCATGCACCACTCTTTCAGGTATTCTTTCCCTATCAAAATGTGCTAATTTTTCAACAAGATATGTATCTTGTAATAAAGCATAACTAGATTTTTTACCTGTAGTAATAGATGATTGATCATTTGCTACAGGGGCACCTTTATTAGTTGTTAATATTTTTTTTACCATAATATTACCTTATAACAATTAATTACTAAAATATAGTATTAAATAGTAAAAAAAGTTTTCGTTTTATAATATTATGAAAAAATAAATATTTTTAATAAAAAAAGTTCAAAAAAAGAAAATAAAAAAAATTAATGTGTGGTAATACTAATTATATCTCCATCAATTAATTCATAATCACTAGCTATGCGCATATTTTTTCTAGCATCAACAGCAAACATGAATTTATCACCAATATCAGAGTGAATTATATATGCTAATTCATGTGGATTAGAACCTTTAGGAACTAAAATACCATCAGGAAGAACATTACCCTTTTGATCAGTAAATTTATGTTCATCTTGAACTGGATAAACAACAATCATATTAAGTAATTCGAATATTGCTTTATTTAAAGCTTCTTGAATACCGGTACTGCCATATTTTTCTAAAATGTTAGTTCTAATATATTCAAGTGCTTTTATTTGATTAGCATTTAATTTTTCTGGATTTAATATTTCAAAATCAGAATCTCCTGAAACATATTTAATTAAACCAGATTCAGCAGCTCTTACTAAAGCAAGTTCAGATTCCGCTGAAGCAGGAACTACATTAGAATATTTTTCTTTAATACGTTCAATATTTTTATCAGCACCAGGTAAATCCGCTTTATTAGCAACTATTAACATTGGTTTAGCAATATTTAAAATTTTTCTAGTTAATTCTATTAAATCTTTTTCTTCCCATTTTGTATAATCCGGTTCAAAACCTCTTAAAGCTTCAATAATATCTTCAAGCATTATACCAGTACCAGATAATTGATCATAAATCACTTTTGAAATATCTAAGTGTTCCGCACCAACTTTACGAATTAATCTTGTCCAATTTCTGTTAAGTATTCCATACATCCACATTACTATCTCATTTTCAAGAAATCCTATATCTTCTAAAGGATCATGTGAACCTAAATCCACGGGATTTCCTTCTTCATCAGTAGACCCTGAAGCATCAATAACATGAAGAAAAACTTTTGCTTGAGTTAAATCGTCCAAAAATTTATTACCTAAACCTTTACCTTCATGAGCTCCTGGAACTAATCCTGCAACATCAATAAGTTCTATTGGAATAAGTCTTGTTCCATCTATGCATATAGAATTTCTCGGATTACATGAAACATTTAATTCTTTACATGGGCATTTACATGTAACATGCGCAACTGCTTTGTTTGCATCTATAGTAGTGAATGGATAATTAGCCATTTCAACTTTTGATGCTGTTGCTGAATTAAAAAATGATGATTTACCTACATTTGGTTTTCCTGTAACTGCAATTTGAATCATTTAATCACCCCTATAATAATTTTTTTAATATGTGAAAAATTTTTTAAAAATAAAAAAAAATAGTTAAATCTTATTTTATATAAGATAATTACTTAAAAAAATTATAATAATTATTTATAAAAATTTAATGATAAATAAAAAAATCAACCTATATATCTGAGATCATCATCAGATTGACCCATGGATTTATTTACCATATCTTGTTCCATTTGTTGAGCTTGATTTAATAATTTTCGAGTTTCTTCAGCTCTTTCTTCTAATTCATCAGTATTAATATTAAATTTTAAAATTAAAGATAATTTTTGAAGAATAGCCTCAGCAGCTTCAGCATCAATAAAATAGCCTGGAGTTTCGCCCATTAAACAAGCCCCTGACATATTTCTTAATTTTCCTAATCCTAGAATAAGCCCAGAAGCCCCAACAATTCCACCATCAGCAGAACGTATTTCAATACCTGCTTCTTTAAGAAGTTCTATATTTTCGAGGTTTGTAGCTGCTCCAAAAACTTTTGTTTCTTCAACCGGTTTGCCTGTTGCTAAACCGCCTAATGTAAATAATTGTTTAACTCCATAACTTTCTATAAAATCTAATATTAAGCCACAAAGTTCATATTGACCTTCTGGTGATAATCCTTGAGTATTTCCCACTAATAGAATAAAATCTTGAGAATTTTCTCCTTGAGATTTTAAATAGTAAAGTTCATTTACCATACATTCAATAATTCCATCTTCCCCAACAAATACTTGAGGAGGAAAATGAGGAGAATATATTTCGGCAAATTTAGTGGCTCCTAATTCATCAATCATATGATCTGCAGCTAATTTACCTACATGACCAATTCCAGGAAGTGCTTCTATAAAAATAGGATTATCTAAATTAATCTCTTCAATCACATTAATTTGAGTATTTTTCATAATATTCCTCCTTAAAGGAATTTTTACTTATTATCCATTTCTTCTTTCAATTTTCGACGATATTTGCCATATTTATCTTCAATTGAATATTTAGGTGGATAAACAACTTTTAATTCTCCACCACAATTAGGACAAGTATCTTTTATAGTATAAATGTCACATAAGGGGCATTTACGCATTTTCATTTTCATGTTAAATCACTACTAAAAAAAAGTTAAAAAAAGTAAAAATTATAAAATTAAAAATAATTTTAATCTAATTCTCGTAAAAATTCGCCTTTACCATTAGAATCTTCAATGACTTTAATACAATTATCTGCAGCTTTTTTTAGTGTTTTTTCTGCTAAGATATAATCAGTTGATTTAACTGTGATTCTATAACGTGGAGCACCAACACATTGAACTTCTACATCTTCAATTTTTTCAGCAGATTCGAGAGCTTTTCTAACTATATCTACACCATTTGATTCATAAGTTTCTATATCAACATAACCAGTTATATGAACTTCTGGAGGAGTTATATTATTTTTAGCTACTTCTGTGATAGCTTCAGCCCATTCTTCATTGATACCTTCATCAGTAAGTGAAGATTTTCCTTCATCAGCAGCAATTTCAAACGCACCATAAACATCACCAAAAATATCCATGATTTCATAACCTACTTCCTTGTAAGCTGTGTTTAAATCTTTATTTAAAGATTTAGCTGCTAATTCTAAGAATTTTTCAGCTTTTTGTTCAACTTTCCATTGTTGAATCTTTTTTGTTCTTTGATCTTCTCTTATTCTTTTTAGTGATGCATCAACATGCCCTTTTTTTGGATTAACTCTTAATACTCGAGCAACAATCTTTTGATTTTCTCTTACATGATCTCGAATATTTTTAACCCAACCAGATGAAACTTCAGAAATATGAATAAAAGCTTCTTTTCCAGAATATTCCTCAAGTTTTGCGAATGCACCATAATTAAGAACTTTATAAACTGTACCAACAATTAGTTCTCCTTCTTCTGGCCATTCTTGACTTTTTCTTACCATTTAAACACCTGAATAGTTTTTAAGATTAAAATTAAAAATAAATTTTTAATTAAAATCTATATTTTATATAAAATTAAAAAAACTAAAAACCAATTTTTAAAATTTTAATGAAAAAAAATAAAAAAAGAATTTAGTTTAAAACTTCTTCAATATGAGCTATTATCTTTGCTTTAGAACCACGTGATTTTACAATAGTTTTACCGCAGATAATACATTTTACATCAGAAGCTGCACGATCAAAGATAATTTGTTCATTATCACAATCTAAACATTTAACCTTTAAAAAGTTTCCTCTACCTTTACTAGCCATTTTATCACCTATTTAGATACAAATTCAGGTTTTCCTGTTCTGAAAGAATTACCGATATGAGATTTACCACATTCTTTACATTTATATCTTAAATCTAATTTTTTAATCGGTTTGTTACCTGCAGGTAAAGGTCTTGGATAACCTCTGTAACCAGCGGTAACTCTTCTAAATTGTCTTTGACCCCATTTTAATTCACTTGCTTTTCGTTTTTTAGCTGTATGAACTTCATGAATTGTATGTTTTTTACAATTAGGACAATATCTTCTTTTTTCTTTTGGTATCTTCATTTAATCACCTTAATACAATCTGAATTTTTCAGATTTCCTTTTTTCATCTATTTTTTCTAAAAATACTATAAAGGAATCAATTAAATTTCCCAATAGCTGATGACATATCTATAAAAATAATTACAATAAACAACACCCAAGAATCTATTAAATTTCTTAGTAGCTGAATATTACATTACTAAACTAAAAAGATTTTATTAAATATCTTATTAATTTATAAATGTATTTTTTAAGAATTAACTTAATAGAGTTAATCTTAAATTATTTAACAATAAATAAAAATTAATTTATATAAAATTTTTATTACCATAAAATAGATACATATTGTATTTTATAATCAATTAATATTTAAATTTAATGTTTTTTTATTTAAAAAAGTATTAAAAATATTAAGGAATTTTAATTAATCTTGCTTTCCTATACTTTACAAAAATTTTTGCATTATCCCTTGGCATTACAACAATGTCTTGAGAAAAAAAAGGACCATAAACTTTTTCATCGACCCCAATTATTGGTTCTACATCTTTGAAAATGAGTAATGTGTCATTTATAGAGTTTTGATTAATATTTTTTGAATAATTATTATATTCCTCTTGAGTCTCTTCGTTAAAATCTACAAATTGATTATCAATTCTATTTAAAATATCAGATAAATTAGAATTTTCTTGCTGAGTAGATTTATTATTTTTTATTTCATTTTCTTTATTTAAATCAGAATTTTTGGATTGATTTTTTAATAAATTAGAATTACTTTTTCGTAATTGCTTTTCAATGGGTTCAAACTTTTCATCAGATAAAACTTTAGCATTTTTAATTTTTTGAAGTTCATCTAAAACTTCATCATTTTTAAAATTTTTGGAATTTTCTGAATTTTTAAAATCACTGCTTTGTTTATTATTTTCTTTTTCATTTAAAGTATTAATTTCTTTTAAAGATTCACCTGAAGCTTTTTTTACATTATTAGATTTAAATTCTATATTATCTTCTTTATCTTCTAATTCTTCAGTAAATTTATCCAAAGATATATTTCCCCTATGATCCCTTAAAGTATCAATTAATGAAAAATATAAAGTTTCTTCTTCTTTAGTTAAATTTAAAGGAGTTGTATCAAGAAAATCAAATTGGGGTTTTCCTTTTTTAAATAAATGATATGACCTATGAATATTCATTAATGCAGCTTCAGTTATTTTATGTTCTCTGCGTTCACATATTTCTGTAGCAATTCTTTGAGCATCTTTTAAAAGGTATTGTTTATCTGAAAAAGGATCCGGACCTACAGTGGTTTTAAGTTCATTAATATAATTATTAACATTTTTATAAAAATTATCTCCTACTCTAGCTAAAGAACTATTATTTCGCTCTTTTTTCTGAATTTGACGTAAAGTTTGAAAAAATTCTTCCACTATAATCCTCTCTAATTAATTTATTAAATAAAAAATAATTTTATGAAAATATGTAAAAAAATAAGTAAAAAAAGTTAAAAAATAGAAAACGAAATTAATCGTCCGCTTCTATTCTAGGAGCAAGTAAAAAACTAAGCTCTCCATCTTCTGAGACCATTTTAAGACTTAAATGTAAAGGCATATCATTTCCAAGTTTAATGGTTGCAACATCTGAAAATTTATCAGCTTTTAACATTTCTCTTATTTTTTCTAATGAAAAAATAGATTTTGCTTCTGTATCAATTTTTTCACCATGTAAATATTCTATGTTTGCATCCCCAAATTCACCTTCAGCTGATGCTCTAAATTTTTCAGAATCAACAATTAAAGCTATTTTATCAGAAAATATATCCATATCTTGAATAGAATCTTTTAGAAGAGCGAAAGGAATATCAAACTTAGTAGGGTGCTCTAATTCTGGAGGAGAAGGAGCTTCATACTCCATATCAATTAGTCTAATCTTAAAAGTTCTCTTAGCTTCGCCTTCAAAGGTAATAATAAAATTTCCTTCATCTAATGACATTATCACACGATCATTAGATTTAGAACGTTTTAATACCTTCATTAATTCATCAGTATCTATATTAATCTTTTCAGGTTCATCGCAAACATATTCATCAAATAAACTTGCCTTTAACTCTAAATGCACAAATGTGATATGACTACGATCTAAGGCATCCAAACGGATACCTTCACTATCAGTTTGTATTTGCACTTCATCAACAATGGAAGATATTGCATCAAAACTTGTTTTTAAAATGTTAGGATCACTTAATTCAGCTTTAAACATTCAAAATCATCTCTCAATTAAAATTCAACAAAAGACCAATTAACTAATTAATTAGTCAACAAATAAGTTAATATTAAAATATAATATTATGATACTATAATTTAGTTTTTCATCTTATATAAATTTTTAAAAAAATAAAAATATAAAATTTATTATTTTTCATCATCAAAAGATTCAGATTTCTTAACTAAATTATCCACAGAATCTAAAGCTTCCTCAAATGAAACTGAATTATTATTAACACTTGAATCTTTTTTATCAACACGTTTTTCAGTAAAAGAAACCTTATTTTCTTTTTTAGAAGAATTTGAGTTAAAATCTATATTTTTATTTATTTTTTCGAAATTAAAAATTGATTTAATATCATTTTTAATTTTTCCATTTTTAGAATTTATAGTATCGTTAGAATCAGAAGAATTAATATTAGATTTTGGATTAGTAGAAATATCAGATTTTTTAGAATCAGAAAAATCATCTGTCTCCTCAATATTTTTTATATTATCAAAAGTTTTGCCTAAAGAATTTTTAGACGAAAAATTTATAAAAAATGATATAGCTAAAATGATAAAACCTAAAATAATCAAAAATACAGAAGATGTAGCTGTTTCACCAGATAAAACATTATCCACTACTTTATCTGAACTAGTTCCAAAAAGGTAAACACCTAATACAACAAATAGAATACCAATTACTATTGTAATAAATGTTATTAAAAAAGATTTATTAATATATTTATTAAAAAATTTATTAGAACTTTTCAAGATAGGTATTTCTGTATCTGAATCTTTAAAATTTTCTTCAGATTTAGGATTCTCTCCTTCATTTAAGTTATTATTGGATTTTTCCTTAATAATATCCCAAGATTATAAATTTAATTAATAAAAATTTTAGTCGTATTCTCTCCAAGTATGCTTACACTTTAAACATTTGAAAAATCTTGTAGGAGCTTCATCAGCACTACGAGTTTGTTGTAACCACCATTCTGCTTTACCATGTCCACATTCAGGGCATATAACATTGGTGGTTGGACGAGTAGTGACATTTCCATCAGTCATGACAACAGTATCTTTAGTATTAATTTCTTCAGACACTTTTTCATATTCATTGCCTTTTTTTAAAGTTTTTGTTTCGCCACAAGTTTTACATTCAAGTTTATCGCCATTTGGAAGCATCATTCCTCCACATTTCGGACAAAAATCCATAATTTACCTCCAATATAATGATATTAATTAAAAATTTTTGATTTTTATTAAACCTTTAAAGTAAGATTTAATTATATTACTTATTTGTTATAATTACTAATATTTAAAGTTAATTTTATTTCATTTTAAAAAAATTAAGAAAAATAAAAAAATTAGTATGAAAAAATTAATTCAAATAATCAAATATATCATGTAAAATTTGTTTATGATCAAAAGCTAAGTCAATATTACGTAAATCTTCAAATGAAAATATTTTAATTTCCTTAGCATCATCATCTGCACATCGCATATTCATGTCCCCTTCAGCCAAATACACAACCGTGATTGTATGGCCCCTAGGATCTCTTAAAGGATCTGAATAAACTTTAAATTGTTTTTTCAAATTGACATCAATACTAGTTTCTTCTTTAGCTTCACGAATTGCAGCATTTTCAGTAGTTTCACCATAATCAACAAAACCACCTGGAAATGCCCAACAATCTTTAAAAGGATTATTTTTACGTTTAATAAGAATAAAATCTTTATTTTCATTATAAATAAAAATATCAACAGTTATTGATGGTTTTTTATGATAGGACATTAAACCATGCCTCAGATTAAATAGATTCTACTAATGCTTTAAAATCATTAGATTCATCTTTTAAATGATTAGCTGCTTTAACAAGAGAATTTCTAGGTCTTTTAGTTCTTTTAGTTTTAATAGTCATATGTGGTTCGCCTATTATTGGGTGATCTATTCCATAAACAGCATATTCCACATCATCATCTTCCATTAAATATTTTCTTAGTACATTACAAATAGTATGGTCTTCACCATGTATTATAATTTCAAGTTCTAGTGTTTTATCAGTTACAATTTCAATTTCCATATTATCATTCCATAAATAAAAATAATTATTATTCAACATAATTTGAAGATATTTTTCTTTTTTCTTTGTGATTACATCTTTCACAATAAAGTTCATTTCTTTTGGAAGGTTTCATATAATTTCTACAACGTGTACACATTGCTTTAATTACTCCACAATTATCTTCAATTGTGGTTAAATCCACATTATCTCCCATGACTTTAATTATTTCTGCTTCTATAATATCTCCTATTCTAAATGCTTCATTTAATCTATCTAAATAACCTTTGGTGACTTGAGATATATGAATAGCAGCTTTATAAGGTAAAGCAAATTCACGAGAACAGCCCTTTTTAGTTTGAATATCAACTAAAGCCCGTTGTCCTCGAAGATCTTTAATCTGTCCAAAAATAATATCTCCTTTTTTTAGTAAAACTGGACCTCCAGATTTAGAAATAACCTCAATTTCTTTAGATTTAATATTTATATATACATTTCCTGATGTAGTTGATTTTATAAATCCCTCATCATCATATGCTCCTTGACCAGGCAAAAATTGTTCACTAACAGCTAAAAAATCACCAGGCATAACTAAATCTCCAGATTCTATTTTCATAATACACCTCTAAAAAAGTAAGGATTAAATAATTTTTATATACAAAAATATATTTTTATAAATTATTTCGACAATTTTATCTTAATAAATATATTTATTAATTTAATCTTATATATTAATTTGTTTATTAAAATTTAATATTTATATTTTTCATGAAACAATATTTCATCTAACTGATAATTCTCCCAAGTTCTTTTATTTAAAACTATTTCTAGTTCTTTAGGAGTAATTAATGGTTTTTTATACATTTGAGAATCATCAATTGCAATTCTAGGACAAGCAGTTACAACAAAACCTTTCAAATCAGTATAAGGCAATAAAACATCAGGATTAATATTATCTAGAACAATAATATAACTTTCCATGCCTTCATCTTTTAACATCCCTTTAATTTTTTTAGCTAATTGCATTCGATATTGTCCTTCTTTAGAAGATACTAATATTCCCCATTTTTTTACTGATTGTGATTTAATAATTCTAGCAAACCTAATTCTAAGGATTTTATCTGCATATTCAGCCATGTTTCTAATAGTTCCACCATACGGATCAATAGCCAATACTGGTGATTTAGTAAACAAATAAATCCCTAATGGATGAAAATTTCCACTACCCACAAATAAATATACTTCAGCATCTAAATTTTTAATTGAAGAAAAATTACAACCTAAAACTTGTCCTTTTCTAGTGCTTTTAGATGATCCAATAACAACTTCTTTTCCATGATCTTCTAAATAATCTTTCATCTCATTAAGAACATTCAATTGCTGTGTTGTAGTTGCTAAAGCGATTTTAGAATAATTTTCTAATTGTGGAAGTGCTTCTTCTAAATATTTTTTAACATCCACATCTGCATACGCTTCAATAAACATAGTGGGAATTTTATAATTAATAGGTAAAGGAGTATGCCCATAATGAATAATTAAATCAACTATTCCAATCATTTTTTTATCAGAAACATCACATGCCCCAAAACAGGGATCTCCAGAAATTAAAACTGTAGCATCAGTTAAATCTTCGATTTGTTTAGCAATAGAGACAGCTTGTGTTTTTAATCCCTCAGGAAATTGAAGACCCACAGTTTTAGCATTAAAAGATTCAATTTTTTTAATTACTTTTTCCAAATCCATATTATAAATAGACATTTTTATCAAACAAACTTAATTTTTTAATCATTCACAGATTCTATTACAACGTGACCATTAACAACATCTAATTTAATTAAAGTGAGAATAGACATCCCAATTTCATCTTCAACTATTTTTTTCCCTTTGCCTTTTTCAATTACAGCCACAGCAGTATCAACTGTAACTCCCATATCAGTTAAAGCATTAATAACTGCAATTAAAGTTCCTCCAGTACTTACAACATCATCAATTAATAAAATATTATCGTTTTTATTTAAATCATTGATATAAAGAATTGACTCACCATAACCTGTTTTTTTATGTACTTGATGTTCATTTGGTAAACCATAATGTCTTTTCCTTATAACCACAAAGGGAATATTAGTTTTAAGGGATAAAGCTGTAGCTAAATGAATACCCATTGCTTCAATAGCAACTATCTTATCAATATTCTCAAAATTAATTTTTTGGGTTAATGTATCCGCAATTTCTCTTAATAATTCTGGTTTTACAGCAGGTATACCATCAGTAACGGGATGGATAAAATAATTATAATTCCCTTTTTTAACAATCGGAGCTTCTTCTAATGTTTTTTTTAATTCTTCTAGCATCTTTAACACACACATTAAAACTATAAAAATAAACTTTAATATAAATTATTTTTAGCAATTTTTTTTTAACAAAATTTTATTAATAATTAAAAAATCAGTTTTTTAACATATTCTAATTATATAATATTATTTATAATAAATATGATTGTTAAATATAATTATATAATAAAAGATATCTTAATAGTTATATAATATATTAAAAAATTTAACATTAAATTATTATTTCATTTATTAAAATTTTATCAAAAAAAATAACACAGTGATAAAAATGTTAGGAAATTTAGGAGAAAATCTAACAAATACTATGAAAAAATTAGCAGGAATGACTGTTATTGATAAGAAAACTATCAAAGAAGTAGTTAGAGAAATACAAAGAGCATTAATACAGTCCGATGTTAATATAAAATTAGTTCAATCATTATCAAAAAAAATTGAAGAAAGAGCAATTGAAGAAAAACCTCCAAAAGGAATAACCCCTAGAGAACATGTTATAACAATTATTTACGAAGAAATGGTACAATTACTTGGTTCTGAGGCTGTAGATTTAAATATTGACCAAAAACCATTTAAAATATTGTTTTTAGGTTTGCAAGGAAGTGGTAAAACAACCACCATAGGTAAATTATGTAAATATTTACAAAAAAAAGGATTTTCACCAGCTATTGTATGTACTGATACATGGAGACCTGCAGCATACGAACAATTAAAACAATTAACAGAAGAAATGCAAATCTCATTATATGGAGATCCCAACAATAAAGATGCATTAGATTTAGCTAAAAAAGGACTTAAAGAATTTAAAAATCAAAAGGTAATAATTTTTGATACAGCTGGAAGACATAAAGAGGAATCTGATTTATTAAAAGAAATGAAAGAATTAGATGAAGTTATAAATCCAACTGAATCCATATTAGTTATTGATGGAACAATAGGCCAACAGGCAGGAGCTCAAGCAAAAGCATTCTCAGAAGCAACAGAAATTGGATCTATAATCATTTCAAAATTAGATGGTACTGCTAAAGGTGGAGGTGCTTTATCTGCAGTTGCAGAAACTGGAGCTCCTATTAAATTTATTGGTACCGGTGAAAGAATTGATGACTTTGAAGCTTTTAACCCTGAAAGATTTATTTCCAGATTATTAGGTATGGGGGATATAAAAAGTTTAGTTGAAAAAGCTGAAGAAGTTGTAGATGAAGATGTTGCAACAGAAACTATGAATGCAATGTTAAGTGGAAAATTCACCTTGAAAGATATGAAAAATCAATTTGATATGATGAATAAAATGGGACCAATGCAACAAATAATGAACATGATCCCCGGAATGGGTGCTAAAATACCTAAAGAAGCTTCAAAAATGACTGAAGACAAAATTGTAATCTATAAAATAATGATGTCTTCCATGACAAATAAAGAAATGGAAAATCCTAAAATAATTAAACATTCTAGAATAGCTAGAATAGCAAGAGGTGCAGGAGTAGAAGAATCAGAAGTTAAAGATCTTCTAAAATATTACAATAACACTAAAAAAGCTATGAAAGGAATTGGAAGAAGAGGAATGGGTGGAGGAGCTATGAATCGTTTAATGGGACAATTCATGAAATAAATATAAGATTTTTAAATTAAAAAAAAGAAGATACAATGGATGAAGAAACTAAAACAAAAATATTAGAACTTATGGAACTTACTGAGGGTAAAATCTGTAATCATTGCTTAGGTCGTAAATTTTCAGATGTGATTGAGGGTGATGGAAATTTTGAGCGCGGTAAAAAAATCCGTGAAGAATTAAAATTAAACGACTTAGAAGAAAATGATGAATGTGATATATGTAAAAATTTATTTAAATACTTAGATGAAACAATACTTAAAAAAGTTGAAGCTAAAGTAAAATATTTAAATTTAGAATATGAAACTTTTGTAGTTGGTTCAAAATTAGAACCTGCGATTACAGAGAAGGATGAATATTTAAATAAAAGATTAGATCTTGATGTAGAACCTATAAAAAAGGAAGTTAATAGAACTATTGGGAAACTTTTAGAAAAAAATTTAAATAAAGAAGTCGATTTTATTACTCAAGATATAGTAATTATGGTTGATTTAAAAAATGTATTCAATAAAGAACCTAAAGTATTAAAAGATGGTACTTTAGATAATATTAAAGTTAGAATACAAATAAATCCAATATTTATTGAAGGCAGATATAATAAATACATTCGAGGTATTCCACAAACTAAATGGCCATGCCGAAATTGTAAAGGTAAAGGCTGCGAAAAGTGTAATGGAACAGGTAAACAATACCCAGAATCTGTAGAAGAATTATTGTCTGAAACTGTATTAAAAGAAAGTAAAGGATATGAAGCTAAATTTCACGGTGCTGGAAGAGAAGACATTGATGTTAGAATGTTAGGAACTGGAAGACCATTTGTACTAGAAATTAAAGAACCAAAAATAAGAAATTTAGATTTAAAAAAAATAGAAAAAGAAGTAAATATTCTTAATACTAATAAAACTAAATACAATGATTTAAAATTTGTTAAACGAAATAGAAAAGCTGAGATAAAAGTTTCATCCTCTGATAATTACAAAGTTTATAGGGCTTTAGTAAAATGTGATGAAGAAATTAATAAAAATGATTTAGAAAAATTAAATAAATTACATATAATTGAACAAAGAACTCCTATTAGAGTAGCTCATAGAAGAGCAGACAAAATTAGAATCAAGGAAGTTAAAAATATTAAAACTAATTACATTGATTTTCATAGCTTTGAAATTATAATAAAAACTCAAGGTGGACTTTATATCAAAGAACTCATTTCAGGAGATGAAGGTAGAAGCCAACCCAATATAAGTGAATTATTAAATAATAAATCTATTTGCGAAGAATTAGATGTAATTGAAGTAGGAATGGAATGAAATAATTTTAAATATTTTCTTAAAAATGAAAAAGTTTTTATATAATTTGAACTAAATAAGAAATTGTTAAAATAGTAAACTATATTAACATGTTAATAACAATAATTTATTATTATCAATTTACTAAAATTTCATTTATTTTAATAATTTTTTTATTCTGAAATATTTTTGAAATTTATCTATTTACTTTATAATTTTAGAACTAAATTAATTAACTAAATATATTAGTCTTTTTAATATAAATTAAAATCTGCTGATAATTAATTAAATACTGAAATTATTTAAATTTATAAAAAAGTGATAATTTAGCTATAAACCCAATAAAGGGAATTAATATTATCGAGGTATGAAAAATGAAAAGATCAAGAGGATTTAAAAGTAGAAGTAGAAATAAATTAACAAAAACTGCTAGACCAGGACGTTCTAATCCTATTACAAAAAAAATTCAACAATTTGAAGAAGGAGAAATAGTTCATATTATTATTGATCCAAGTATACAAAAAGGACAACCACATTCCAGATTTCACGGGAAAACTGCTAAAGTAGTTGGACAAAAAGGTGAAGCTTATATACTTTCTTTAAATGATGGAAATAAAGCTAAAGAATTAATAGTTAGACCAGACCACTTAAAAGCTCAAGAGTGATCTCAATGATTGGGAAAAAAACTTTGGATGTGAATCCAATTCCTGCTGCTGAAGTGAAAGAAATTTTAGAAGAGTTTAGTGAAAAAAATGAACTTAGCTATGAACAAAATTTAACTTTAGCACATGTAACAAACTTCCAAAAACTTCCTTTAGAAGATACAGAAAAATTAATCAAAGAATTAGAATCTATTGTAAAAACAAAATATGCAATACGAATAGCTGATTTAATGCCAAAAGACCTAGCTGATTTAAGATTAATATTTGCTAAAGAAAAATTTCCAATGAAAAAAGATGAAATGGAAGATGTTCTCAAAATTTTAAATAAATATCAAGTAGAAGAGTAAAATCTCTACTTAATATTACTATTTTTAAATTTTTTTAAAAAAATATTACTATTTTTAAAAATCCAAATTTTTAATAATTTGGTAGTTTTAACCTGCTTTAATAAAAGGACTATTTTTAAAAGTTTTAGAATTAAATCTTAATCTTCAAGTTTTAAGATTATAATTTAATAAAAAAATCTTAATATAAACAAAAAATAATAAAAGTAAATACAAAAATTATTATATTAGGTTAAATAAAAAGTAAATTAATTAAGATTAAAAATAAAGATAAAATATTACACGATGGTGATTAAATGGATATTAATAACCCTAAAAAAGAAGATGAGGCAATAATACTGGATTATTTGAGTTTAGGTTATGTTAAACCAGATATGACATCTTTCAGAGGAAATGCAGTTGCTCAAGCCATTGGTACACAAAGATTCAATTTATTAGAGTTAAGTCCTAAAAAAGGTGAAGACTTAGAAATTTTAGAAAAAGTTTACATTGGAGCAGGCAAAAGAGAAAAAATTAGCACAGTGAAAAGAAAATTAAACTTAGATGACTTAACCGCAACAAGTAGAATTGAAATAGATTTTGCAATTAAAGAAATAATAGAATCACAAGAAGAGAAATATGTAAAATTTTTCAATGAAGCAGGACCAATAAGCACAAGATTGCATAAATTAGAATTAATACCAGGAATTGGAAAAAAACATAGAGAGGAATTATTAAAAGCAAGAAATGATAGACCATTTGAAAGTTTTGAAGATATAAAAACTAGAGTTCCATTACTAACTGATCCAGTTGGAATGTTAGTAAATAGGGTGAAATTGGAATTAGATAATACTAAAGTTAAAAGAGGTAAAAATAAGTATTATTTATTCACTCAAATTCCGTCTAAAAATCATGGAAAAAAAAGACACCCAAACAATAGAAACAGAAAATATAAACAAAGATAAACTTTAATGAAAAAAGAGTACAACCTTTTTTCAACCCCTTTTTCTAATTTTAAATAAAATTTTTCCTTAAAAATAAAAATGATGTGATTAATTGAAAATTGAAGAAAACAAATCATCATTAGCTAAAGAAACTAAAAAAATTCTTCAAAAAAATAAAATTCACTTAAATAATAATTTAGGACAGAATTATTTAATAGATGAATTCAAAAGAAATCAAATTATATCATTTGCAAACCTAAAAAATGATGACAATATCCTAGAAATCGGTCCGGGTATTGGAACTTTAACTATTGAACTAGCTAAAAAAGTTAATAAAGTAACAGCTATTGAACAAGATACTAATATTTTTAAGATTTTAAAAAAAAGATTAAAAAATGAGAATATTAATAATGTTGAATTAATTAACGAGGATGCATTAAAAGTCAAATTTCCAGATTTTAATAAAATTGTTTCAAACTTACCTTACCAAATTTCATCTCCAATAACATTTAAACTTTTAGATTATTCATTTGACTTAGGTATTTTAATGTACCAAAAAGAATTTGGAGAACGCATGGTTGCTAAATCTGGAAACAGAAATTATTCTCGACTTTCAGCAATGTTATATTTTAAAAGTTTGATTGAAATCTTAGATAATGTATCTCCAGAATCATTTATTCCAAAACCAAAAGTTGAATCAGTTATATTAAAATTAACTCCTAAAAAAAATATAAATTTAAAAATTAGTGATGAAGAATTTAAAAATTATGAAATTGTTTGTAAAACTTTATTTCAACACAAAAATAAAAAATGTAAGAATGCTTTAATCGATTCTCGTCAAATATTAGGATATAAAGACAAAAAATTATTGAAATCTAAACTAAATGAAATTGATGTTAATGAATTATTTCTAAAACGTGCCGTAAATATGAGTCCGGAAGAAATATTATTATTATCTAAAAAATTAGAAACTGTAATCAAAAAATAATTATTTTTTAGAGGAATAAACATGAAAATTGGAGAATTTGAATTGGAAACAGAAGATTTAGTATATATACCGTCAGATGATACTTTTCTTTTAGCTGAAAATCTTGATATAAATTATGGTGATACTGTACTCGAAATTGGAACGGGAACAGGATTAGTAGCTATGTATGCGTCCCAATTAACAAATAAAATAACTGTTACGGATATTAATTTTAATGCATTGCAATTAGCTGAAAAAAATTTTAAAAAAAATAATATTGATAATATTGAAATAATTTTTGGAAATCTATTTGAACCATTGAAAAATAGAAAGTTTGATGTAATTTTATTCAACACTCCATATTTACCTACTTCTAATGATGAAATTTTAGACAATGATTTAAATTATGCTTTTGATGGTGGACCAGATGGAAGAAAAGTCATAGACATATTCTTAAATCAGGTCAAAAATTATTTAAATGAAAATGGAAAATTACAGATGATTCAGTCATCTTTATCTGATATTGATAAAACATTGCAAAAATTAGACCATAAAGGATTTATATCTGAAGTAGGTGCTAGTGAAAAATTCTTTTTTGAAGAAATAGTTTTAATAAATGGATACTTAATTTAAAAAAAAAATAAAAAAATAATATTTATTGAATTTCACCATTAAATACTAATTTTGCTGGACCTTCCATGAAAACACCAATTTCATTATCTTCTTCATAAATCTTAAATTTAAGATCCCCTCCAGGCAAATGAAGGAGAATATTCTCATTAAAAAAGCCTAATTTATAACCTGCAATAGCTGTAGAAGTTGCACCAGTACCACAAGCTAAAGTTACTCCTGCTCCTCTTTCCCAAGTTTTCATTTCTCCTTCATTAGGAGAAAAAACTTTAACAAAGTGAACATTTATTTTTTCAGGAAATACTTTATGACATTCTATAGCTGGACCGAACCTATTGATATCAACATTATTTAAGTCATCAACAAAGATGATTGCATGAGGATTTCCAACATTAATTGCAGTAACATTAAAATGTTCCCCATCAACAAGCAAATCTTGATTTAAAAATTCTTCCTGATTTGAAATCATTGGAATTTCATTTGTTTTAAATGTTGATAAGCCCATATTAACTTTAAATGATACAGGCTCATTATTTTCAACTTGAACCTCTAAAGTTAATATATTACACATAGTTTCTATTGTCATGGATTTTTTGTTGATTATATTATTTCGGTATACATAATCTCCGAAACAACGAATTCCATTTCCACACATTTCTGCCTCAGAACCATCGGGATTAAACATCCGATATCTTAAATCTGCCTTTTCAGAGTTTGAAATAAATAGTAACCCATCAGATCCTACACCAAAATGTCTATCACAAAGAAATTTACATGCTTCGGGTTTATTTTGTTCTGAAATAATTTCTTCTTTTGTTTCATCAATGATTATAAAATCATTACCAATACCATGCATCTTTGAAAATTTTAATCCTTTTAAATCCATTGTTAACCTCAAATTTTAATTTTTTAAATGATCTGGAATAATCTGTTTATTAAATAAATCATCAAATTTTTCTTCTTCACGAACTAAGATAGGTTTTCCGTTACTTATAAGAACTTCTGCAGGTAAAGGTCTAGAATTATAGTTAGATGCCATTGTAAAACCGTAAGCTCCTGCATTTAATATTCCTAATATATCTCCTTCTTGAATTTTTGGTAAAAATCTATCTCTTGCAAATAAATCTCCAGATTCACATACATTTCCAGCAACATCTACTTTTTCAACTGGGTCTTCATTCATTTTATTAGCTAAAACTATATGGTGGTATGAACCGTACATAGTAGGTCTTAATAATGTGTTAAATCCTGCATCAGTTCCAATAAATTTCCTATAACTTTGTTTAACACTGTTAACAGATACTAATAAAACAGAAGCGTCTCCTACAATATATCTTCCAGGCTCTAAATATAATGTTGGTTCTTTCATATCATATTCTTGGAGTTTTTGTTTAAATAACTCTACATTTTCTTTTGCAAAATTATCAATATCTAATAATTTTTCATCAGGTGTATATGGTATTCCTATGCCTCCACCAAAATCTATGAATTCGAAATCAATATCTGCTTCTTTATGTACTTTACCTGCAATATCCATTGTAGATTTAATTGCTAGTTTAAATGGTTCTGGATCTAAAATTCCAGACCCTATATGAGAATGCATACCTACAGGATTAAATCCTAATTTTTTAGCTAATTTATATGCTTCAACTGCTTCAGTTTCCATTATACCAAATTTAGCCATTACTCCACCAGTAATACAATGTTTATGATGTCCTGCTTCAACCATTGGATTAACTCTAAAAGATATTTTAGTACCATTAGGATTTATAACTTCAGCTAATCTTTTAAGAGCAGACATAGAATCTATATTTAACACAACATCTTCATCTGCAACAAATTTCATTTCTTCATTTTTGATATTGTTTCCAGTGAAAAGAATTTTATCAGAAGAAAATCCTAATTTTTTACATGTATAAACTTCACCTGGAGATACAGTATCTATGCAGCAACCTTCATCTTTTAAAATAGACATTACCGCGAGGTTAGTATTCGCTTTACATGCATAAAATACCTTGAAATCTTTATAATATTTTGAAAATGCATTATAAAATCTTTGATAATTTTCTCTTATTCTGTTTTCATCAATAACATATAAAGGAGTGCCAAATTCTTTTACTATATCGCAAACATCTGCACCACCAATAGTTAAATGGTTTTTTTCATTAGTTTTAATATTTAAATCCATGATTTAACTCCAAAGTGTATTTAAATTAATTATTATTTTTTGAATATTTAACTAGATTCAATATAATATTCATTATTAAAAAAATTTATTGTTATTATTATATATAATTAATCTCGGAATAAATTAATAAAATTTATAAAAATTCAATTAACTTTTTCAATACGGTATGTTCTTAAATTTAATTTAAGTCATATTAAATTTCATATTAGAAATTTATTTCTTTATAATGGTTTAAATATAAATTTAACAAAAAAATATATTTTAGAACATCACGTATAAACTAAATTTTTAATTAATAATAAGTAAAAATAAAATATTCTAAAAATTAAAGATAATTTATCTATTTAACGAACAATAAATAAATCAATGAAGAGAATTTTAAAAATAAAATATGTGAATTTTTTTGAAAAAAAATGAATTATATAGTGTGATAAATTATGGTAAAACCTTACGGATTAACAATGAGAGGAATTGTAAAAAAAGACGATGAAATTTTACTCATAAAAAGACATTCTAAATCTAAAACTGGAGCATGTCAATGGGAACTTCCTGGAGGAAAAGTTGAAAAATGTGAATTCTTTGATGAAGCACTAATTAGAGAATTTAAAGAAGAAACAAATTTAAATGTAAGATTAGGAGATTTTTATGAGGCTATACAACAAGATTTTATCAATAGACGAACTGTACAAATAATTATTTATGTAATTCCTGAAAATTGGGAAGTTAAAATAAGTAATGAACATGAAGATTATACTTGGGCAGATATAAAAAAAATAAAAACATTAAATATTACAGAAGGATTAAAAAAGTTATTAGAAAAAAAGAATTGGGTAATTTAAAACATTTATATTTTTTTAATGTTTAATTAATATTTGAAAATACCTCATCTAATAATGGAATCATTTTATCAACATCAGATTTAGAAATTAAAAGTGGTGGAGCAAATCTTAAAACATTACCGGCAGTACAATTAATTAATACTCTTCTTTTTCTCATTTCATCAACAATTTCTCCACCAGGCATATTTAATTCAATACCTATTAATAATCCTAATCCTCGTACTTCAGTTATAAAATCATATTTAGATTTTAATTCTAAAAATTTATTTTTTAAGTATTTTCCAACTTCCTCTGCATTTTCAGATAATTTTTTTTCAATAATTTCATCAACTGCAGCATTAGCTGCAGCACAAGATAATGGATTTCCTCCAAAGGTAGATCCATGATCCCCTGGAACAAAACCTTCAGACACTTTATTTGAGGTTAAAGTTGCACCTATAGGAACTCCTCCACCTAAACCCTTAGCAAGAGAAATTATATCTGGTTTAATATCAAAGTATTGTGAAGCTAATATTTTTCCAGTTCTTCCTAAACCAGTTTGAACCTCATCAATAATTAATAAAACATCTTTTTCTTTACAATAAGCATCCAATTCTTCAAAATATCCTTCAGGAGCCATGTTTAACCCGCCTTCACCTTGAATTATTTCAATCAATACAGCTGCAGTATTATCATCTATAGCTCCTTTCATCGCATTCATATCACCAAAATTTACATGTTTAAAACCAGGAGGTAATGGTTTAAATGGTAATTTATATTGATCTTGACCAGTCGCAGTAACTGTTAACATTGTTCTTCCATGAAAAGAATTATAAGTTGCAACAATATCCCCTTTTCCGGTGTATTTTCTTGCTAATTTAATAGCAGCCTCATTTGCTTCAGCACCACTATTTGAAAAGAATACTTTATCTAATCCTGAAAATTCTGCAATTTTTTTAGATAAAATAGCTGCAGGTTCATTATAGTATATATTAGAACAATGAATCATTTTTTCAGCTTGAGTTTTAATAGCATTTACCACTTTATCATCAGTTTGTCCAACATTATTAACTGCTATACCTGCAAAAAAATCTAAATATTCATTCCCGTCTATATCATAAACAAATTGTCCATGACCATGATCTAAGGCTATAGGTTGTCTCCCATAAGTATGCATTATATGTTTATCATATGTATCAATAATTTCATCAGTATTCATATTATTCCTCTTAAAATATTTTTTTTAATATTATTAGTAAATCATAAAATTAGTTTATTATAATAAAATGTGATTATAAATTATGTTTTTTAAAGTATAAATAAGTACAATTATAAATTTAAATTATGTATGAGTTGATTTTATGGTGAATGTAAGATTAGGTAAATCTGAAATAGTAGTAAATAAAAATGGGTTTGGAGCATTACCAATTCAAAGAGTTCCAATGAAAGAAAGTATTAAAATAATTCAAAAAGCTTACGAAGGAGGTATAAATTATTATGATACTGCCCGTGCTTATACTGACAGTGAAAAAAAGTTAGGTATAGCTCTTAATAATGTCAGAGATAAAGTTGTAATTGCTTCTAAAACAAGGGCTTTAAATGTCGAAGATTTTTGGAAAGATTTAAATCAAAGCCTTAAAGAATTACAAACTGATTATATAGATTTATATCAGTTCCATAATCCCCCATTTGTCCCAAAACTTAATGATAATACTGGTCTTTATGAAGCAATGATTGAAGCTAAAGAAAAAGGATTCATAAAACATATAGGAATTACATTTCATAAGTTGAATTTGGCAGATGAAGCTATAAATAGTGGTTTATATGAAACATTACAATTCCCTTTTTCTTATTTAAGTGGAAAAGAAGATTTAAATATAATTAAATCATGCAAAAAAGAAGATGTAGGATTCATTGCAATGAAAGCTTTTTCAGGTGGATTAATTACCAATGGATATGCTAGTTTTGGATTTATGGAAAAATATGATAATGTTTTACCAATTTGGGGAATACAAAAGGAAAAAGAATTAGATGAAGCCCTTAATAATTTAAAATCTCCTGTTAAATTAAATAAAAAATTAATCGAAGATATAAATAATGATAAAAAAGATTTAATTGGGGAATTTTGTAGAGGATGTGGATATTGTTCTCCTTGTTCTGTTGATATCAAAATATTTATGTGTGCAAGAATGTCATTATTTTTAAGACGTTTCCCCCCGGAGTTATATTTAACTGAAGATAATCAGAAGATGATGAAACAAATCGAGGAATGTACACATTGTAATAAATGTAAAGAAAGATGTCCATATGAATTGGATATCCCTACTCTCCTAAAAGAAAATTATGAAGATTACAAAAACATAATAGATGGAAAAACAAAAGTTAGTTATGTAAAAGAATAAAATTAGATTAATTTATATAGATTAATTTAATATATAAAAAATATAATTAAAAAATATTTAAAGAGTTAAAAAAATGAAAACTGCAACTATAGAAACAGAAAAAGGAAATATTATATTAGAATTATTTCCCAATGAAGCACCAGGAACCGTAGCAAATTTTGAAAAACTTGCAAATTCAGAATTTTATGATGGCTTAACTTTTCATAGAGTTATTCCAGATTTTGTAATACAAGGTGGAGATCCAAATGGTAATGGAACAGGTGGACCTGGATACACAATTAAATGTGAAACTGAAGGAAATCCTCATAAACATGGCGTAGGAGCATTATCTATGGCTCATGCAGGTAAAGATACTGGAGGAAGCCAATTTTTCATAACTCATTCTCCTCAACCTCATCTTGATGGTGTACACACTGTATTTGGAAAAGTTATTGAAGGTATGGATGTAGTAAATGCTATAGAACAAGGAGATGTCATGAATAAAGTAAGAGTTAAAGGATAAAATCCTTTACAAAACTCTTTTTTATTATAAGATATTTTAAAAAAATATTTTTATAAAAAATCTTTTAAATCCATATTAATTAATTTATAATAAGTTTTATGTGATCGAACAACATCTTCCATAGTTATATTTTTATCTTCTCTTTTTACTGCACTAGAAGCAGCTAAAAATATTAATAAATAATTTTCTGTTAAATTAAATCTAGTATTGTACATATCCATATTCTTAGAATTAACATTTGTAATATTATTTCTAATATTTTGAATTTTACTAAAAAGTTTTTTACTTTTTTTATCCCATTTTATAGTCTTTAATTTGTCATAAAAATTTTGAGTAGGTGGAGTATAATCTAAATCTTGATTAAATTCATCAAATAAAACCATTACTTTATCCATTAAGTTAAATATTCTTTCAACACGAACTAAGTGAGATGATTTAACATTACAAATAGTAGATAATAATGTAAATGTACTAATAAACATAGTATATATTATTAAGTCCCCATGTAATGAGGGCAAATAAATTAAAGGCTTACTTAAAACAGAAGCATAAGTTAATTGAGGATATTTGTTAGAAAATGATTCATTATTAGATGAATTTTTATCAACGGAAATATTTAGTCTCTCATAATCTTTTTCTGCAGTATTTTTAGCTTCTTTAAAAATTTTTAAGTAAATCTCACAACCAAATAAGTTTTTAGTATGTTCTAAAATATTGGATAATCCTTGAATATTGCCAAATTCCTGTTTAATTTTTTTAATTTGGTTGATAGTATAATTTTTTTCATCTGAAATGGAGTAATTAATATCTTTCATATAATTTCCTACTTAATTAAATTTTAGTTAATTTATCCATTAAACCAGATTTACGAGCATAATGAAAAAGGTATAATTGTGCATATCCTGCATAATCTCCAAATTTATCCATTCCAAAATCACGAACTTTATTGGCAGAGATATCTTCACCATTAAAGTAAAGATTAGATATTATTCTTTTTATCCATACATCAGAAGGAAAAGCTTCTTTAAAACCAAAACCATATAATAAAATACAATCCGCAACTTTAGGGCCAACACCTGGAATTTTTATAATAGTTTGAAATGCTTCATCATATTCCATTTTAAATATATCATTATAATTTAGTTGATTTGTAAATATATCTGAAGTTTTTTTCATATATTTAGCCCTATAACCCACACCACATGATTTAAGATTATTAACACAACATTCAATCTCTGTATGATGGTTTAATGCTTCATATTCTTCTAAATCATCTTCATAAACTTTAGATAAAGTTGAGGGAGTAGGAAATGTGAAAAAATTTCCAGAAGGAAATAAGATTTCTTTACCCCATTTGTAATTGATTTGAGAAATAGATTTAGTCCAACGATTAATTGAATTATTAGCACTGCAAATAGATGAAATAATACATTCAAAAGGATTTTTAGCTAAAAATAGGCGTAACCCATTACAAAATTTTATAGAATCAATTAATTTAGAATCCATCATTAAAAACTTGTAAAATTTATCTAAATCAAAATCTAAATTATATATTTTAACAATTTCAGAACATATTTCTTTTTCTAACGATTTTTTATTAATGGATGAATCTAAATTTAATGGTAATTCATAATTTAAATTGAATGATTTAAAATTCTTTTGGGATAATTTTATAAGCACAGGAGATTCTTTTAAAATTAATAAACTTTGATACTCACCTTCCTCATTTATAACCCATGGAGGTTGTGAAGTTTGACCAGATGATTGAGTTAATTCCAAATTTATTAATTTATTAAATTTCATCATTTTAACATCCTATTACATACGAACATTAACACCATGTTCTTTTAAATATTTTTTTACAACTGGAACAGGATATTCATTAAAATGGAATATACTTGCAGCTAAAGCAGCACTTGCATTAGCAATTGTAAATGCTTCTTTAATATGTTCAGGTGTTCCAACTCCTCCAGAAGCTATTACAGGAATATCCACATTATCATTTATAGCTTTTGTAAGATCTAAATCGTAACCATCTTTAGTTCCATCACCATCCATAGAAGTCAATAATATTTCACCTGCCCCTTTCTCTTGACATTTTTGAGCCCAAGAAATTGCATCAATACCAGTAAATTCTCTACCTCCATATATACTACAATCAAACCAACAAAGACCTTTATCTGTTTCTATTACATTCTTATCAAGTGCTTGAGTTTCATCATCAATATATCTTCTTTTAGCATCTATACCTATGACTACTGCTTGGGAACCCACAACTTCAGCAGCTTCGGTTAAAAGATTAGGATTATGAATAGCTGCAGTATTTGTAGAACATTTATCCGCTCCAGCTTTAAGCATATTTACATAATCTTCTACTTTACGTATTCCTCCACCTACACATATAGGGATGAAAACATTCTCAGTTAATCTTTCAATAACTTCTTTCATGGTCCCTCTTCTTTCATGAGAAGCTGTTATATCCAGTATAACTATTTCATCAGCACCATCTTCATAATAGCGAGTAGCTAATTCTACAGGATTACCTGCATAACGAATTTGTTTAAATTCAACCCCTTTAACAACTCTACCTTCTGGAATCTGTAAATCACAATCTAAACATGGAATAATTCTTTTAGTTAACATTAAATACTCCCTTAATAATATCTTTTTATACATTTAATTTTAAAAAATTACAATCTTTATAAAAATTACAGTATTATATAATATGTTTTGATATTTAAAAAATACTAAGGATTTATTAATAATAAAAATTAAATTATTTAATAGTATTATATTTTTAATATAATATTAAATAATGGTCCTATGGTCTAGCCTGGAATGACGCGGGACTTCGGATCCCGAGATCGGGGGTTCAAATCCCCCTAGGTCCGTCTTTTTTTATTAAATATTCAAAAATTATCATCAATGATTATTGCATCTTTAAAAAAGTCAGGAATTAAAGATTTATATAATGGACTTTTAAGTAACATTTTTATATCACTATCAAGGATATAAGTTACACAAGAATCATCTTCAGCTCTCATTCCCCTACCATATGCTTGCATTAATGTCATGACTGTTTTATATGCATACCAACGTTGATCTCTTTTTCTTCTCATATTAACTTGTTTATCTCCCAAATAAGGAAATGGTATTTTGTATATAACTTGGAATCTACATTTATCATATGGTAAATCCACACCCTCACTCATTGATGGAGAAACTAAAACTAATGGCTCCTGATTTTTTTCAAAATATTTTAAAATTCTTTCTCGATTAGTGGAATTATGAGAAATCAAACGTGAATTTGGTAAATTACGAGTTATATAATTTTGACATTTATAACTGTTTGTGTGTATTAATCCTTTATCGTTCTCATGTAGTTTAAGGATTTTATTAAGTATTGGGAGAGTTTTTGGAGCAGTGTGTTTTACTCTATTAGCAGACATTTTTCCAGCTAATTTAAGTTCAATTGGCCTTTTTTCAGGAGGAAATGGACTATCTGCTTTAATATGGTAAACTTCTTTTGGATTAAGTCCTAACCATTTAGAGAACATTTTATGAGATAAGATAGTAGCACTTAAAAAGATTACAACATCCCCATATTTAAATAAATAATCTTCAGCATAGTGATGAATTCTAAGTGGTTTAAAAGAAACTCCTTCATCGGTAGGGTCTATAACCCAATTTCGAGGTTCTTTTTGAAGATTTTCTTTCAATTTCTTCAATCTAAATGTAGTAGAATTAATTCTTTCTATTTTATTTTTTGGAAGATCTTTAATATCTATATCTTTATATGCATCATAAATTGCATCTATTTCATTGATCCAATCCTCAATTCCTCCATTATAAAGAGTTTTAGGACTTATAACTTTATGAATATCTTTTTCTAAACGTTTATTATAAAGATTTAATTCTAAAATTCTCATTAATTTATTTTCTATATTATGGGCTTCATCAAGGATTAATAAACTACGTTGACCGAAATGTTTGACATAATTTAATTCTAAAATAGCATAATCGTAATTCATTAAAGTTATTGGAGAATTTATAGCATTTGCTTTTTGTTGCCAATAATTACAATGATTTTCAGATTGATAAAATAAAACACCTCCATTAGAATCTTCAAAAGCTTCTGTAGCATCAAGAGTTGGATTTTTTACTACTCCAAATGGGCAGGTAAATTTAGAGGAAGAAGGTGATGTTTTACATGTTCCCATATCACAAGTTGTGTCTAAATTTTCATTCAAACAACCAAAATTGGATCTCCCTTTAACAAGAGGAAAATGAAATTCATTCATATATTGAGATTGTAATTGTTTAGTCATTGTTAATATATATGCAGATTCATACATTCTAGCTAATGTTGTGGCAATAGCTGATTTACCTGTTCCGGTACCTGCTTCTAAAATTATATATTTATAACCCTTAGAAATAGCATCTTCTATATCTTCGATTATTTCAAGTTGACCTGGTCTAGGGTTATTAAATGGAAAATTTTCTATAATATTTTCATTAATATTGGGATATTTATTTTTTAAAAAATCAATTTGAATTTTAGGTAAAGAATTATCTTCAAATGAATAAGATTGAGGTATTTTTACTTCTTCTAATTTTTTTTTAGTTTTAGATTTTTTAAAATTATCTAATTTTATATATTCTGTTTCGGAACTCATATTATTACTCATATATGTATTTTTAAAATGTTTAGCTATTTTAATATCTTTTGTTGATTAATTTTGCAACAAATTAACTTTTTTAACATCCACTTAAGACAAAAAATAGAATTACTCTTTTACTAAAATATTGAATCTGATAATATAAATAAATAAACCTAGAGTATGTGAAAAGTAATATAAAATTTAATTTAAAATAAAAGATATTTATTAAATGAAATGTATAATAAAAATTTAATAAGATGAGTAATTTAAAATAATTATTAAAGTGATAAATTTGGTAAAAAAAGGAAAACTAATTGGAATTGGAGTTGGGCCTGGAGACACAGAATTATTAACTATAAAAGCAGCAAATATTCTATCAAAAATTCCTGTGATATGTTCCCCAAAATCCTCAAAAGAAAAAGATAGTATAGCTTTATCAATAATTAAACCTATTATTGAAGATAGAGAAGATAAGGATACATTAAAAATTTTAGATCCTATTTTTCCAATGACTGAAGATAAAAATATTCTAGAAAAACATTGGGATGATGCTTCAAGAATAATATCCAATTTTTTAGATAAAGGACTGGACGTAGCATTTATAACATTAGGGGATCCTGCTATTTTTTCAACATTTTCTTATGTGCAAAAAAGATTATTCACAGATTACACTGTTGAAATGGTTCCAGGAATTACTGCATGTACTGCATGTGCATCAAGTATTGGTAAGCCATTAGTTGAAAAAAATGAAGTTCTTAGTATAGTCCCTAAAATTGATAATAGAATAGAATCAATATTAACAGAAGGTGATTCTATTGTTTTAATGAAACCTTCAAGAAATACTGATGAACTTGAAAATATTATTAATTTTAAATCTGAAGAAAAAGAAGTATTTTCTGTTGAAAAATGTAGTATGAAAGATGAGAAAATTATAAAAGGATTTTCTAAAGATAAACCTTATTTAACTACTACTTTAATCAAATTTAATAAAAAAAGTAATTAAATAACTAAAATTTTTAGTTATTTTAAAATTTATTCTGATTCAACTAAAGGAATGAATTCTTCATCAGTAGGTTCGACTAAGAAAGTACAGCAATTATCTCCCATAGTATAACATTTAATTTCTGTCACTTCAACTACTTGTTTTAAATAAGATGCTAATAAAGATTCAATTATTCCTGCGTCTAAAAAACATGCAGGTTTTCCGGTTTTTGGAAGTAAACCACATTCAAAACAATCAACTGAAGTAATTTCAATTGTATCACCTAATTTAATACTTAATTCTCCAAGACCATTATCTTTCCAGAAATTTATAATATTTTCAGCAAATACATTAACATCATCATCTTTTAGTTCTTCATATATTGTTTCACCAATATGTCTTCCAGTATCCAATAATATAGGGTCAATATTTATTCCTTCTTGAATTAAAGTAGATCTTAAAGTATGGAATAATAAAAAAGAAAATTGAAAATTAGTTTCATTAAGAATGTTATCAATCAAGAAATCTATTTTTCGTTCTTCCAATTCTACAGGTTCAGCAGCTTCAATTTCCCCTAAACATCTGGATTTAATATAAAATATTTTTTTTCTATGATCATTTGGATCAAATTTGTAAGATACAATACCATCTTCTCTTAATGATTTTAAATGAACGGAAATGGTGGATTTAGATTTTCCTGTGTTTTTAACTATTTCATCAAATTCCATTTCATTATTTTTAAGCATTGATAATATTGTAAGTTTTACAGGACTTTTTACAACATTGACTCCAATTTTTCCATCAATTTTTGAAAAAATTTGGATAGGAGGTTCTTTCTCTTCTAATTCTAAATTATTATTATCCATTATTAGCCTCTATTTAACGACTTTTATTAATTAATAAAAAAAATTTTAATTTTATAATTATAAGCTTATAATTAATTTTAATATTTATAATATTTATACTTGTTCCTATAATTACTAATAGTTTTAGCATATTTTTAATATCAATGAAATCTTATTAAATAGATAGACTTAACTTGAAATAATAATTATT
>NZ_DAZC01000026.1:0-9225 GCF_002508845.1 Methanobrevibacter sp. UBA417 | reverse complement strand
TAGTGTTTGTATTTTAGGTTTTAGAACTTTAGATGATGAAGATAAAGCTTTAGTTCATGACATTATTAAATAAATATTATGAAAAATAAAGAATATTATTAATTAAAAGATTTTTGTGAGGTTATTATTTTATGGATAAAAATAATTCAAAGAAAGTTGTTGCTATTACTCGTCCATTGAATCGTGTAAGTGAAGCTGTTAAAATTGTTGAAGCTAATGGTGCAATTGCTTTAGTTGTTCCTACTCTTGAGCTTTGTTTATTAAATACTCCTTCTTTAAAAAAGTTAATGATTGATGCAAGTGATTTGGATTGGTTGATTTTTACTTCTGCAACTAGTATTGATAGTATTTTTAATTTTTATCCTGATTTTTTAGATAATTTAAATAGTAAGTGTAAGATTGCAGTTATTGGCCATAAAACTGCTGAGGTTGCTATTGAAAATCAGCTACCTGTTGATATTATTCCTGAGGATTATACTGCTGAGGGTTTACTTGAATGTTTTAGTACTATGGATATGAATGGTTTGAATGTTGGTATTCCTCGGACTTTCAGTGCTCGTAAGATTTTACCTAATGAATTAAAGAATATGGGTGCTAATGTATTGCTTGCAGAAAGTTATAAAAGTGTTATTCCAGAGGATACTGGTAAGATTGAAGTTTTAATTAGTAAGATTTTGAATGATGAAGTTGATGCTATTACTTTTACTAGTCCTTTAACTGTTAAGAATTTATTTAATGTTGCATCAGATTCTGAGAAAGTTGAACTTGCTTCTAAGATGAGTAGTAGTGTTTTAACTGTTTGTATCGGTCCTATTACTTATAAGATTCTTGATGATTTTAATGTGGATTGTATTTATCCTGATACTTATACTGTTAAGGATATGATGGAATTATTATTCCAAAAATTATAAAAAAAGGTTATTTTGTAATGAGTTTTAATTATAAGATTAGTATTGTGATGCCTGTTTTTAATGCAAGTAAAGATTTGAGTTTTGCATTGGATTCTATTTTAAATCAAACCATGAATTTAAGTGATATTGAAGTTATTATGGTCGATGATTATAGTACGGATAATAGTTTAAGTATTATCAAGGAATACTGTAGAGTATATTCTAATTTTAAGGTTATTGAACTTAAAGAGAATATTGGTGCTGCTTATGGTCCACGTAATATTGGTTTAAAACATGTTACTGGAGAATATGTAATGTTTTTAGATTCTGATGATAGATTCCATGAAAAGGCATGTGAAACATTATATAATACCGCAAATAGTAATGATGTGGATATTGCATTTGCAAGGTATCGTAGAATTTATCCAGAAGAAAAACTTATTTTAAAATCATACTCCCCCTATACGGATAATATTAATGAGTATGAGGATGATTTAGTTGATGGTGTTAATTTAACTGGGATTATTGGTTTTTTTTGGAGACATTTTTTTAGTCGTTTAATTTATGGTAAATTAAAGAATTTAAATAGTGATAAAATTTTTATTAAAAACATCAAGAATCATCCTGAACTTTTTAAGATTTTACCTAGTATTTGGACTAAAATTTATAGGACTAGTTTTATTAGAAAAAATAATTTAGAGTTTCCACCATTTATTTCTGGTGAAGATTTGAATTTTGTTGTTAAAAGTTTCTTTTTAACTGATAGTATTGTGTTTTTAAATGAAACAATTATTCATGATTATTACATGAGAAACACAGATAATGATAAGTCTATTACTAAGAATATTAATTATTCTCTTGTTTATGATTCTCTTGATAGTTATTATCATTGTAATGAGATTTGTAGAGATTTTAAATTTAGTAAGAGTAATGTTATTCTTAATCCTTTCTTACTTAATTGGATAAGTTTATATAAACAATCAGATTTAAGTAAAAGTGAAAAAAAGGAATTGTATAAAATCGTTAATAATATGAGTAAATTTTATAAGAATGGTTTTATTTCTCGTTGTTTAATCTTTTTTATTAAGTTATTATTAAAAACTTAAATATTTTAGTTTAAATAAAATATAATTAAATAATTTATTATAATTAAGGTGGAGTGAATGTTTTTATGTCAACAATGATTTGGCCAATTTATATAGATCGTAATAAAAGTCGTGGTGAAGGTCGTAAAGTTTCACTGGATAATGGTGTAGCTGGTCCTAAGCTTAAAGAGGTTTATCAGGCTGCTAAGAATTTGAAGTTTAATCCTGAGATGGAAGCGGATGCTTCTTATCCTGGTGAGTGGTATAATAATAGTGGTAGGGTTTTTGTTGAAACTCCTATTCCTAAGAAGAATATACTTATTGCTATTAGTGAAGAGATTAAGGTTTTACGTAATCGTAAACAAAACAAAAAAAGATAAAATTTATTTTTGAAAGATTTTTATGGATAATATGAGTTTACCTGCAGGGATGCATGAGAAGTATGAGGAAGCTAAAAGGTTAATTCTTGAATCTGATAGTATTCAGGTTTATAGTCATATTGATTGTGATGGTATGTGTGCTGGTGCTATTATCAGTACTTTACTTGATAGGTTAGGTAAGAAACATGACTTGGATTTTGTTAACTTAGATAAGTTGGAGGATTTGAGTATTGATCATGATTTAACTATTTTTAGTGATCTTGGTAGTGGTCAACCAGTTGATAAAAATGCAAAGGAAGATTCTAAGATTCTTATTCTTGATCATCACCCTCCACTTAGAAGTATAGATTATAATGATGGTGTGGATTATACTTATTTAGAAGTTAATCCTATGTTTTATGGTATTGATGGTTCCGATAATGTTTCAGGTGGAGGTTTATCTTATTTTCTAGCTAGAACTTTTGATTATAAAGATTTGAGTTGGATTGGGGTTTTAAGTGCTGTTGGTGATATGCAGAATAGTAAAACTGGTAAGCTTGTAGGGTTAAATAGGATTATACTTAAGGATAGTGTTGATTCAGGTTATGTGAAGTGTAATAGTGATTTGTGTTTGTATGGTCGTGAGACTCGTCCTTTATTTGTAGCTATGGCTTATTTTAGTGATGTGAATTTACCTATTACTAATAATCGTAATGAAGCTATTGCTGTTTTAGATGAATTAGGTATTCCTCATAAAACTGATGATGGTAGACAACGTACACTTTGTGATTTAAGTAATATGGAGAAGGGTGAGTTGTTTAGTGAGTTGGTTCGTATGATGAGTAAGGTGGTTCCTGAGCGTTATGTGAAGTATATTCCTAAACTTGTTTCTGCTGATAGTTATGATTTCTTGTATGAAGATAATCATACTTTCCTTCGGGATGCTAGTGAGTTTTCTACTGCTATGAATGCTTGTGGTCGTAATCAGGAGTATGGTGTTGCATGTGAAATCTTGAAAGGTAATCGTAGTGATGCACTTGATGCACTTGAAGTTGTATCAAAAACTCATAAAATGAACTTACGTCAAAGTATTGAAAAAGTCACCAAAGAAAATAAGATAGTTGAGATGGAAAACCTACAATACTTTAACGGTTCTGGTATTAAAAGTGAGATAGTAGGTACAGTTGCTGGGATGATTTTAAGTTATGGTAACTGGAGAAAACCAATGATAGGATTTACACAAATTAGCAAAGATAATCAAGATTGGAAAGTAAGTCTTAGATGTTCTAGGTTACTTGCTTATGATGGAATACACTTTGGAAACATCATTCGTGAAGTGTCTCAAAGTCTTGGTGGAAATGGTGGAGGACACAGTGTAGCTTGTGGAGCATACATCCCTTATGATAAAAAGGATGAATTCTTAAATTTATTTAATCAAAAACTTGAAGGAAAATTAGATGTATAAAAAAAATAATATTTTATTTTATTAAGGAGGTTAATGTTTTATGAAGATTTTTAAAAAAAGAGGAGAAATGACTCATTTTCAAATTTTAAGTGAAATAAGTAAAAATGAGCCTAATCTTAAACAAAAAGATTTAGCAGAACGCTTAGGAATAACTATTCAAGCAGTATCAGAAAATCTTAAAACATTAATCGAAGAAGGTTATGTATCCTCTGAGGATGGTCGTTCCCCTTATACTATAACACAGAAAGGTATATCTAAAGTTAAAAAAGATGCAATAGCTCTACGTAAATATAGTGATGAAACATTAGAAATAATGAATTATTATAAGTCCATATGGCCTGCAATAGCAACAGAACCTATAAAAAAAGGAGATAAAGTAGGATTATATATGGATAATGGTTTATTATATGCAAATCATGAAAAACATGACGCACAAGCTGAAGCAATAAGTGATGCAGAATCAGGTTTTGATGTAGCATTAAACCAATTAACTGGTCTTATAAATGTAGAATTAGGTCAAGTTTTAATTATTGCACTTCCAACTATTAAACAAGGCGGATCCAAGAAGGCCAATTTTAAATTAATTGATGAAATTTATAATGAAACTTATACTGAGTGGGGTCTTAAAAGTTTAGATAAAATTGCTGTAGTTGGAACTATCAGCCATGTAGTAGCTAAACAATTAGGCATTCCTGTAGATATTGAATTTGCAGCTTCTCAATCTTGTGTAAGTTGCAGTAGAAAAGGTTTAAACACCCTACTTTTAACTGTTGGTAATATGAGTAAAAATATTGTTAAAACATTAGAAGATAATGATGTTAAATACAATATTGTTGATGCTAAATTATAAAAAAAAGATTATGTATAAAAAGGTTTAAAAAATTTTAATTATAAACCTTTAAAATTATTTTTATTTTCTAAATATTTTAAAAGCAAAAGAAAAATTTTTTTATTCTTTTGCGAATTTAAGTAATGCTGCTGCAATGTCTATTGAATTATAGTCTTCTTCGATTAATTCTTCAATAGTATGAATATATTTATCTAAGTTTTCTTCTTCTATTGTTTCTTTGATTTGATCTATTAAAAGATTGGTTTTCATTATTTCCATATCTTTATAGGATGGAGCTTTTTGTTGTTTTATCTTGGTTTTAGTGTATCTTTGAATATCTCTTAGTTTATATATTTCTTTTCCAGCAACAAAGGTAAATGCATATCCTGCTTTTCCTGCTCTTCCTGTTCTTCCTATACGATGTACGTAGTATTCATTATCATTTGGTACATCATAGTTGAATACTGCTTCTACGTTAGGTACATCTATTCCTCTTGCTGCTACATCTGTTGCTACAAGTATTTCGATTCTACCATTACGGAATTGACCCATTACTCTGTCACGATGGGATTGTTTCATGTCCCCATGTATTCCTTCAACACTGTATCCTCTACTTTTTAAGTCTCTGACTAATCTGTCTACTCTTTTTTTAGTGTTACAGAATATTAAGGATAAGTCAAGGTCATATACATCTAATAATCTTGATAATGTTTCGAGTTTGTTTTTTTCTCTTACTTCAAAGTAGAATTGATCTATTTCTGGTACGGTTAATTCATGTTGTGCTACTTTTAAATGTTCTGGGTTTCGTTGGTATTTTTTAGTTAATTTTTTTATTGCCTTTGGGAATGTTGCACTGAAAAGAAGTGTTTGTCTTTTTTTAGGAGTGTATCGAAGGATTGTTTCTATATCTTCACGAAAACCCATATCTAACATTTCATCTGCTTCATCTAATACTACAGTTTCTATTCCTGAGAGATCTAATGTTTTTCTTCTTATATGATCCATTATTCTTCCAGGTGTACCTATAATTATATGCACTCCTTTTTTAAGTACCCTTATTTGTCTTCCTATTGGTTGTCCACCATATACGGGTAATATATGTAATTTTTCCATACATTGAGATAGTTTTCCAAGTTCTGTTGCTACTTGTATACTTAATTCCCTAGTAGGACAAATTATTATTGCTTGTGGTGATTTATCTGGTATGTAAATTTTTTCAAGTACGGGTATTCCAAATGCTACAGTTTTACCTGTACCTGTTTGGGATTGTCCCACTACATCTCTACCATTTAATGCTTCTGGTATTGCTAAAGATTGTATTGGACTTGGTTCTTCAAATCCCATCTTTTTTACTGCTCTTTTCAAATTGTCATTCATTTCGAAATCGTTAAAATCTGTTATTGCCATAAAAATCTGTTTTCCTTATATTATTTAAGTTTGTTCTTTAAAAAAATTATGTTTTAAATTAAAAAATAGTTTAAATTATTATCTTGTAAAAATAAGTTTTTTAATAATAAAATTTTTATAAATAATAAAAAATAAGTTTTAATAAAATTCTCATCATTTTTTATATAATAATATTATATTGTTTTATATTATATTTAAATTAGTTGGATAAAAAAAGGGAAAGGAAGACTAATAAAAATTTCTAGATTATTGTTGGAAGTATGTATACTATTATTATTGTTCCTTTTTCTGTTTTTATTTCTCTTATATTAGTTGTTACTTCTAATTTGTCTTCTTGTAATAATTTGTTTGTTTCTTTTTCCACTAATTCTAAATGTTTGGGGTTGTAGTTTTGTGTTGGTTTGATGTGTCCATTTTTTTCTATTCCATATATTATTGCATATTTTAATAGTTTATCTTTTTTTATGGATTTTTTCACATGTTTTTTTATGATTTTTGCAAATTCTTGTGGTTTGGTGTTTATTGCATCTTGGGATTCATATTTAACATACTTGTTTTTTTCTAATTTTTTATTTTCAAATTCTTTTTCTAAATTGGTTTTAGTAATTTGTGTTTGTAAAATTGTAAATAGTGTTTCTAGGTTATGGTTTTTTAGGTTTTCATTTAGGTATGTTAAGTAGTAGTCTTTTAGGATTGTTTGATTTTCGGGGTTTATTTTTTGTATTAATTTTATTAAGTATTTTGTTGTGTCCTTAAATTCTGGATCTATTTTTATTTGGTTGTAAATTTTTAGATTTCCAATTTCAAGGGGTGTTGAGGATTTTGCTTCTCCTACATGGATTAAGTTTAAGTTTTTCTCTGTAAATATTGATTCATAGATTTGTCCTAAGAATGCAGGATTTGGTTTGATTCCTGGATATTTACTTGTTGTAAATGTTAAGGTGTATTTGTTATGATTTTTTGTGTGTATACGGTTTTCTTTACTGATTTTGTTTTTGTAAATATATTTTTCATCTTCAATGTAGGTTTTACTGGTTTTATTGTGAGTGTAATTGTCTAGTGTTGGTGTTATAGGTATTAAGGTGTTGTAGAATTCTGTGTGTTTGTTTAGTTCTTGTGTTTCATCAATGTAATATTGGTAGAATTCATTGAATGTTAAGTTTTTACCGTAGAGGTTGATTTTGTTTATTATCCCTGTTTGTGTTCCTATTTGGATAGTTGCATCGGATTTTATGTTTTCTTCTAAGATCATGTTTTTGATTTCATTATTTTCAAGGGGTAAGTGTAGTGGGTATTGGAAGTTTTCAAGTTTTATTTGAAGTATTATGTCACTTATGTTGGACCATTTGAGGTTTTCTAAGTGTATTCCCCAAAATTTGGCATGCCCTTTACTCCATTTTCTGTTTTTTTCATAAGCTGAGAATAGTATTCGGTTGTTTATGGTTTTTATTATTCCTGCACGAAAGATGGAATCATAATCTAAGAGGTTTTCTGTTTGCTTAGTATGGTATAAGATTATTAAATCTTTATATAAGATTAAGCATACATTGTATTTGGATTGTTTGCTACTGGAGTTTAAGGATTCGCGGAATGTGTTTAGTAAGTCGTTTACGTCACGAGGGTATGGTTGTGGGTATGTGTTTTTTAGGTTACTTATCCATGTTTTTATTGAGGTATTGTTTGGTGTGATGTTTATAAATGGTATGTTCTCTCCTAGTGTGTGTTCTGTTAATTTTTTTAGGAATTCTTTCAATTCATTATCAAGTTTTAAAACTGTTTTTGTGGGGTTGTCTTCTTGTGTTTCCTCATATTTGGCAGGTTTACTGTATAATAAGACTTGTTCTACGTTGTTGTTTTCTTTTTCTATTAGTGTATTCATTATACTTTTTCTCCCTTTGATGAGTATTGGCATTGTGTGTTGAATCTGCAGCTTTTGCATTTGTTTGGATTTTTTGTGTGCATGAATGGTTTTTCAGCGTTTAGTAGGCTGTGCATTCTTTTTATGGTTTGTTCTATATTGTATTGGTTGGTTTCATCGAAGTTTTCTTTGTAGAATATGTTTGGTGTTCCTCTTTGTCTTAGTGCTCCTATGATGGGTCTTGGATCTTTTGTTGTGTCTTTGAATGCTAGGCAGTATGCTCGTATTTGATCTATTTGTGATTTGTATGCACGTTTTCCTGGTTTATCATCGATTATGACTATGTTTTCTGGTGTCATCCATATTTCATCTATGAATCCTCTTATTCCATANNTTTTCTTCATGACTTATTTCTATTGTTTCTTCGAGTGTTGCTGGTGTTGCGTGTGCTTTGAAGTTGTCTTCTAATTTTTGATGTTCTTGTGTTCCTTTTTTCATGGATTTTGTGTCTGGAGCTGTGACTCCTTTTAGGTGTTCTAGGTATAATTGGTATTCGCAGTATCCTAGTTTGTTTAACCAGCTTATTGAGAAGTTGTTTATTCCATCGTATACTTTTAAACCTTTGACTTTGGGATGTTTTGTAAGGTTTATGTTTGAATTGTAATTGTTTATTGATTTGTTTTTCATGAAAATTTTTGTCCTATAATGTCTTAACAATTATGGTTTTAGATAATTATATTTATTAAAAAGTTACATATAATTTTTTATAAAGAACCCTAATATTTTTTTTGGAAAAAAATTTATAAATTAAGTTTATAAAAATCTTTTTTTAAGGGTGTAAAATTTTTTTTTAGTGAGATAAAAAAACAGGATATAAATCTTTTAATAAAGTAGTAGGAGCTTGTGGGATAAGATAATGGTTATTAAAGATGATGAGGAAGTGGAGTTTAATTTATTTCAACAATTTTATTTAGAGGATAAATTGGATGATGAGATTAAGCAATTTACTATTACCTCAGAGGATATATTGGATAAGTATAAGAGTGGTAGTTTAAGTGAGGGTGATGTGTTAAGTGTTCCTTTTAGTTTTGATAAGGTGGATGAGTCTAGTTTTATTAAGATTAATAGTATTAGTGAGGATAGGATTCATTTATCTTATTGTCATGTTAATCATATGCTTGAGCAGGAACGTAAACATGAGAGTGAAATTGAACAGTTTAAAAGGTTAGGGTATCCTAATGAGTTACATAAAGGTTATATCTTAATTGTGTGAAATGATGAAATTATATTTTATAAAATATTTTATTTATTATAGTGAAATGGTAATATGAG
>NZ_DAZC01000004.1:0-2700 GCF_002508845.1 Methanobrevibacter sp. UBA417 | reverse complement strand
AGGGTTTCTACAAAACCAAAAAAATAGTTAAAAATTATATAAAAAATTAAACTGTTTTTAAACTTTTATCCTTTAATGATTTACTTATAGCTAAACTTAAAGTGTATTCAAATTCCTTCTTATTAAAAGGTTTAATAATATAACCATAAGGACCTGTTTTAACAGCAGAATCAACTGTTGAATCATCATTATAAGCAGTTAAATACACTACAGGAATGTTTAACTTGTTCATTTCCTCTGCTACATCAAAACCTGTTTTATTCCCTTTAATATTAATATCTAATAATATAAGATCAGGTTGATATTTTCCTGCAGCTTTAATTGCATCATCACCATTATCTTCAATGCTCACTACATTATAATTTAAGTGTTCTAGGTTGGTTTTAATATCTAATGCTGTAATTGCATCATCATCAACTACTAAAACATTATAATTTTCATTTGAATCTTTTAAGTTTGTAGTAGTATTTAAAGATTCCATATTACATTCCTGTTTCTCTATTTCCACACGCTTAAAACTGATTCGAATAATCCGTTCTAAATTTTTAATAAGGTAAGGCTTAGTTATATAACCATAAGAAGGATTAAGATTAGCATTTTCAAAAGTTTCACTATCTGCACTTCCAGTTAAATAAATTAAAGGAATATTTAAATCTAAAATTTTTCTTCCAGCTTCAATACCTGTCATGTCCCCTTTTAATCTTATATCCATTAAGACTAAATCCGGTTTTAAATCCCTTGTAGTGTTTATTGCTTCTTTCCCATTATCCACTATTTTAATTACTTCATAATTTAAGTTTTCTAACTTGTTTTTCAAATCCATTGCAGATAATGCTTCATCTTCCACTATTAAAATTTTTTCATCAACCATCAATTCACCTCTTAAATTTAAATATTTATATTGTTAAAATTATTCCAATTAAAATCTTTAAAATATTAAAAATTTGTATAAAAACCTCTTTATACTAATATATTTATTCATATTTATAAAATTAATTGCTCAAAAATCACTAAAAACAAATAAAAATTAAAAAGTATTTAATTAAACGAACACAAAAAATTTAATATTTTTGTAAAATAATAAAAGTTATATATAATTATATATATAATACTTACCATGTCAACTAATGCAACTGATAAAATAAGACCTAAAAACAGAAATATTGGGACAAAAGTAGCGGAAATGGAGTATAATCAAATAAATAATTTAGTTAACAAAGGATTATACTTAAATTCTGCAGATTTTTTAAGAGAAGCAATAAGAGAAAAATTAAGAAATATAAATGAAATAAACATGAAAGAAATGGATCATGATACAGCTAAAAATAAAATAATAAACTATTGTAAAGAAAACCAAAAAGTTTTATTATCTGATATAGCTGATGATTTAGAATTAGATATATTTTTAGTTAATGATATAATTGATGAACTTATAAATGAAGGAAGACTCAAGGAGTAAATTAAGACCATGTCAACTTATACTAAAGCTGGAGATACCATAAAAGGAGATAAAATAATAGCAGAAGCAAGACAAATTGGAAAAATAGTTATTATTAATAAAAGTGGTAGACACAAAGCACAAAGAATAAGTCTTAAAGATAATGCTAAATGCATAATAGAGCGAGAATTAAGATTTATAAAATAAAAAAAAAGAAAAAGGGGTAAAGTATTTAAAAGTTTATATTTTATCCTTGATTGTAGATTAATCCAATAGCTCGATATTCGAATATGAATAGGAATGATGTGAAGACTAATGCGAATATGAATACTCCAAGATATGGAATCATACTAACTAATCCACCAATAAATCCTATAATTGCAGATACAACTATTAAGAGGATGAACCATCCAATGTAGCTTCCCCAACCAATAGAACTTATTTTCTTAAATACTTCACCAAGAGATAATCCTGCTTTTAAACTATCATATTCAGCCATACGTGCAAGACCAATATAAGTAAATAATGTGAATATGAGGAATAATACTATTCCAACAACAATACTTATTACGAATCCATTGAAGAAACTGTTAATTAAAGTTGTAGGTATAGATCCGGTTATATTTTGAATTACAGCATCAGTTACAGGTGCGCCTGCTGTTAATGTTTGGTTTAAAGCTGGACTGCTTATTACATAATCTATTATTTGGAAACCATTAGAGAATACTCCAGTTATCCACATTACAATTGCAGTTAATATGGTTGGTATTATGAAGTATACAATGTATAAGACTAAACTTTTTAATCCATCTACAAAGTTTTTACCAAAATCAAATGCTGGAATATTATCTTTTCCATCTATAGTGTTTTTAATTAAACTTAAACCATATCCTAAAATGAATATGGATAATATTAAACTAATTATTCCACATAATGTGTATATGATTCCTGTTGGATAAACACCTATTAAATAATCAACAACTGCCATTACTAAGAATAATACACCAATGATCATCCAACCTTTAGTATCCTTTGTAGGGAAGGTTAATGATTCTTTTATTATATCAGTTATTCCCATTTTAAATCACTCTCCAGATTATAAATTTATTTATTAATAAAAAAAATTTTTTAATTTATATTAATTATAAAGCAAAACTGAATTAATATAAAGTAATATTATTACTTAAAACTTTATATTATTTATACTTTATTTATAAAGTTTCAAAAAAAGGATAAAATAATGGTTTTGTAGAAACCCTTTA
>NZ_DAZC01000005.1:0-31816 GCF_002508845.1 Methanobrevibacter sp. UBA417 | reverse complement strand
TCAGCGTAATCAAAAGACTATTTAACGGAACAAACCGAAGCCGAACACGAAACCTATCAAACAAAGAAACAAAACTCAAAAACCTAATCTACAACATCCACAGATCAACACAACTACCAAAAAAATAGGGTTTCTACAAAGCCATAATATTTTTAAAACAAAATTTTTATATGAATTTCTAATTTTTATTATACTTTATTATATTTTTAAAAAATTTTTCTTTAATTTCTTAATAATATTTTTTTTAAAAAACAAAAACATTTATATATGTACATATGAATAGATATTCATATGACTGAAGAGAATATTTGTGAAATCAAAAGTATAAGAGAAGATTTACTCGAAACAGTAAATAAAAAAATGAAAACAGAAGAAACATACAACGAAATAGCAAAATTATTCAAACTATTAGGGGACTACAACAGATTAAGAATAATTTCTGCACTAGAACACGAAGAATTATGTGTATGTGAACTATCATTACTTTTAGATATGAGTCAATCAAGCATATCCCATCAATTAAGATTATTAAGAAGTAATGACATGGTAAAATTCAGAAAAAAAAATAAAAGAGTATTTTATTCATTAAACAACGAGCAAATAACCAAGTTAATAAAAGAAGCTGAAGAATATGAGAAATAACCATCATGAACATGAAAACAGTGAACACACTCATAGCAAATCATGTACACACAAACATGAACACGAAGAATGCTCATGTGAAAAAGGAATACTAGAAAATATAGAAGAAGAACCTGAAAGTTACAAAAAATCAATTTATACAATAATTATAGGATTAATAATCTTTATAATAGGAATATATATCAATAAATTTACAACATTCCAAATAGGATCACTATCCTCAAACTTAATATCACAAATAATATTATTAATAGAAGTCATAATAGTTGGAAAAGAAATCATAACACATGGAATAAAATCATTACTAAACAAAGAAATAAAAATAGAATTACTAGTAACAATAGCAACAATAGGAGCATTTTTATTAGGAGATGGATTAGAAGGATCCATATTAATATTATTATTTTACATAGCCGAATTCATAGAAGATTTATCAATAGATAAATCAAAAAAATCAATAAGCAACTTAATAAAATTAAGTCCAGATAAAGCAACCATTAAAAAAAATGGAAAGGAAATAGAAATAAACATTGACCAAGTAGAAAAAAATGACATAGTAATTGTAAAACCTGGAGACAAAATCCCAGTTGATGGTATAATAATAAATGGAAACACAACTGTAAATCAAGCATCAATCACAGGAGAAAGTTTAGCAATAAATAAAGAAATAGGAGACGAAGTATACGCCTCCACAATAAATGAAGAAGGATACATTGAAATAAAAGTAACTAAATCCTCAAACAATACAATATTCGCTAAAATAATAGATTTAATCAAAGAATCAGAAGAAAAAAAAGCACATATAGATTTATTTATTGATAAATTCGCAAAATATTATACACCTACCGTAGTATTATTAGCCATAATTATAGCAATTATCCCCCCATTAATTTTACAACAAACATTTAATACATGGATATATAGAGCATTAGTTTTATTAGTGATCTCTTGCCCATGTGCATTAGTAATTTCAACACCCCTATCAATGGTTTCAGCTTTAACTGCAGGAACCAAAAATGGAATTATAATAAAAGGTGGAGAATATATCGAAGAGCTAAATAATATAAAAGCAATATTATTCGATAAAACAGGAACATTAACAGAAGGGAAACTAGAAATAAGATCCATAATCACTACACCACAATTTAAAAAAGACGAAATAATAAAAATAGCATGCAGTTTAGAAAATAAATCTAAACACCCTATTGCTAAAGCATTTAATGAATATAAATCAAAAAATAATATAAATTTAGGAAATGTAGAAAACTTTAAATCAATATCTGGACAAGGATTAGAAGGTACAATAAATAATACAAAATATTATATAGGTAAAAAAGAATTATTCCAATTCAACCCAGAATTTGACAAAAAAATTCAAAGCTTACAAAATAAAAATTCAAACAATAACAAAACAAGCATAATATTAAGTAATGAAAAAGAAATCCTTGGAATTATAAGTTTAGCAGATAAAATCAGAGAAAAAACCCCAAATACAATTAAACAACTACAAAATAAAAACATTAAAACAATAATGCTAACAGGAGATAATAATGAAATTGCAGCAAATGTAGCATCTTTAACTGGATTAGATAAATATTACAGTAATCTCCTACCAGAAGATAAAGTGAATATTACAGAAGAAATGATAAAAGAATACAGTAATGTTGCAATGGTAGGAGATGGAGTAAATGATACACCATCACTTGCAAGAGCAAATGTAGGAATCGCAATGGGAATGGAAGGAGCAGATGCAGCAATAGAAACAGGAGATATTATTCTTATAAATGATGATATAAGTAAAATAGATTATATTATAAATTTAGCTAAAAAAACCATGAACATTGTTAAAGAAAACATCATATTAACATTAACAGTTAAAGGATTATTAATCATTTTAGGAATTTGTGGTTATGTTGAATTATGGGAAGCTGTATTAATCGGTGATATGGGATTAACATTAATTGCAGTAGGAAATGCATTAAGAGCTTCTAAATTCAAACAAAAAAATATCACAATAAATTAAAAAAAAGGAATTAAAAATTATCTAGAGTAAGTCTTTTATCTATAGATTCAGTTTCTCTAGGTATTAATTCTTTATCAAAAGAAATTTCACCATATTTACCTCCACCTCCAGGAATAACATTAACAGTTCCATTCCTAAAAGCTTCAATAGCTTTAGAAGTTTCTAAATCAATTTTTTCAATCTCTTCAATAGGTGTATTAATTAAAATTGTAATCTCTGGACCAAAAGCATTTACTAATTTTTGCCATTTACCTTGAACAAATTTAGTAGTAACTCCTTTATCATAAATTGTACTAATAATTTCAGCCATAGGCATTAAATGAACATAATCCGGACGATGTTTTGGATGATGAGGTTCTTTCCAAGATGAAATCTCATTTATCCTATAATCAACACCTTTTTTAATTTTACCTCCACAGGTACATTTCATCTTATCTTCTTTAGCTATTAAAGGATCAATTAACTTATGACATTTAGTACATGCAGTCATATGGTACTTTCCTAAATTAGGATATAAACCATAATTTTTAGTAACTTTTTTATTTTTAATAGATTTTTTAAGAGAAGAATATGATATATCATCCATTTCAATTTGATTAAATTCTCTACCTAAACGATGAGGCCATGGAGAATGAGCATCAGAATTTGAAAGAAATACAAAATCTTGAAGTTCACTTACTGTATCCGCCATATTAGTATCAGCAGATAAACCTAATTCTATAAAATCAGGTTTTTTATCATAACAATCATAAATACTATCAAAAGATTTATACATTCCAGTCCAAGGAGTGAAAGCATGAGCAGGACCAATCATACAATCATACTCTTTAACCATTTCTAATATTTCAGCACCACCCATTTTGGTTCTTGGCCTACCATCTGAATTTTTATTTTTTGAAACTAATTTATCAGACAATTCACGAGCAATTTCTATTGTAGGTAGGAAAATTAAATGATGAATTCGACTTTTACCCTCAACTTCAGTAGTTAAAATAAAGTCACATTCATCTTTTGAATAAACCCCATCACCTTTATACTCAGTACTTTCTTCAATTATATTTAACCATCCAGGATGAAAAGCATCCCCAGTACCAACAAGATTCAAACCTTTTTCTTTACTTTTAGGAGCAATATTATTAATTAACATATCTTTAGATGTTGCCATAGAAAAACAACTATGAATATGTAAATCCGCATTAACTAACATGAGTATTCTATTTGAATTTTTTAATATATGAAATTATAGAAAATCAAAAACTAGAAAAAAGTATAAATTATTTCAAAACAATAAAAGTAATTACAAGTAACTAATACATAGTGATTTTATTGAGTGAAAAAAAACCAGCAGCTTTTGAAGCTAAACAAACTATTCAAGAAGTTATGACTGCTACAAGGGAAAAAGTGAAAAACATTACATTTAATCCTGAAGATTTTGAAGTTATAAACATTGATATAGAAATAAAAAATTTAAATCCTATTTTCCATAATTATAAAATAATTAACTTGTGTGATATTCACCTTGGGCAATGGATGACACCAGAATATTTGAATGGTGTAGTTGATATTGTAAATTCCCATAAACCAGATATGGTAACTTTAACTGGAGACTATGTATCCTATAATATAGATGATGTTAAAGACGATTTAGAAGATTCCTTAAAAAAGTTAAAACCTAAGGATGTTTCATTAGCCGTACTTGGAAATCATGACCATTGGTTAAATCCTGAAACAATCAAAAAAGTATTAAAAAATGCAAATATTCATAATGTTAGTAATGATGTTTTTGTGTTAAATAAAGAAGGCCATGAATTATATGTTGCAGGTGTGGATAGTATGATGGTTGGTGAAGATAATCTTGGAAAAGTTTTAACTAAAATTCCTGACGAAAGTGCTGCTATTTTACTTGCCCATGAACCTGATTTTGCAGATTTAAGTTCACTTAGTAGAAAATTTAGCCTACAAATATCTGGACATTCCCATGGAGGACAATTTATTATACCCGGAATAAATACTACACTTTTTAGAGGTTCTTACTCCAGAAAATATCCTGTAGGAAAATATAAAGTAGGTAATATGATTCAATACACAAGTCGTGGCTTAGGTACTAATATTTTTTGGTTTAGACTTAATTGTCCACCTGAAATAACTATTTTCCATTTAAAAAGTCCAATTGTTCAGGAAAAACTACGTGAAAAAGAATCATTAGAAGAAGATGAAAATAAAGGACAAACAAATGAAAATATTCTTGCATTAAGTTTAGAGAATATAGAATCAATGTATAAAAATTCAGAAACCTATGAAAAATTTGAAAAAGGTTTAAATAAATTATTAAAGCGTGAATAATTTTAATTAAAAGGAAATGTAAAATTGATTAAAATGGATCCTAAAGATATTAGACCAAAAATAAAAGAAACAACTAATTACATAACAAACGAACCAGTAGAACCTGAAAAAGTAAGTAGTAAAGCAAAAATCGGAAGGTCAATTGTAGTTTTAATTGGAGAAATTATAGGGTTCTTATTAATAGCACATGCAAATGTAGGATTGGTTGTAACAAGTTGGGAAACTGCAGTAGTTGCAGTAATAGCATTAGCAATTATCAATGCATTAATTTGGCCATTACTAACAAGACTTTTCCTACCTTTCCTAGTATATACAATTGGAATAGGAACCTTAATAATGGATGGATTATTAATTTATCTTTTAAGTTTATTTACTCCAGGATTAACTATTGAGGGACCTGCACTTATTTTAGCACCTTTAGGAATGGCATTAATAACAACAATTCTCTCAGCAGTACTTACATTAGATAGTGAAAGTTCATATTATAGAACTGTAACTAGAGATTTAATTAAAAAACGACATCCTACAACAAAAACATACCCAGGAATAATAATTTTAGAAATTGATGGATTAGCAAAAGAAATTTTTGAAGAAGCAATGAAAAAAGGATATATGCCAACATTATCTAAGTGGGTAAAAAGAGGAAGTCATACAGTCACAGAATGGGAAACTGATCTTTCAAGCCAAACAGGTGCTAGTCAAGCAGGTATCTTACACGGAAACAATGAAAATATTACAGCATTTAGATGGGTTGAAAAAGAACATAATAATCAAATTGTAACATCTACAGGATTTTCAGATGCTCCAATGATAGAAAAAAGAATATCCGATGGGAATGGTTTACTAGTAGATGATGGTGCAAGCCGTTCCAACTTATTTTCAGGAGATACTGATGATGTAGTATTAACCTTTAGTAAAATAAAAAATCTTAAAAAATTTTACAACACAACTTGGTATTACCTCTTCGCAAATCCTAACAGATTTCCAAGTATAATTATATTATTCTTTTGGGAAATGATATTAGAAATTATCTCACAAATAACTCACTGGTTAAGAAATGTTCAACCTCGTATTAGAAGAGGTTTAACATTTATACCTACAAGAGCAGGTGCTAATGTTCTTATGAGAGAAATAACCACTGAAACAATTATGGGAGACATGTTAGTAGGAGATATTGACATTACTTATGCAACATATTTAGGGTATGATGAAATAGCACATCATACAGGAATAAGGGATAATGATTCATTTAAATGTTTAAAACAATTAGATAAACAGTTTAACCGTTTAGAAAAAGCAAGCGAATATGCAGATAGACCATATAAATTTGTAATACAATCTGATCATGGACAAGGAAATGGTGCTACATTTAAACAAAGATATGGAATTAGTTTTGAAAACTATGTAAGAAGTTTATTACCTGAAGATATGACTTTATATAGTAATATGGATTCTAATGAGAACTATTCAAAAATGTTTTCACCATTTAAAGGTGCAAGAGATTCTATTAAAAATGGTATAGATAACATTACAGATAGAACTGAAGATGTTTTAGAGTATGTTACTAATGAAAAAGTTTTCCGAACTGAAAATAAAAAACCAGAAGAATCTGAAGTTATAGTATTAGCCTCAGGAAATTTAGCAATGGTTTATTTAACACAATTTAAAGAAAGATTATCCTATGAAAAAATTAAAAATTTATTCCCAAATCTTATACCTGGACTTGTTAAACAAGAAGGTATTGGTTTTATAATGGTAGATTCTGAAGAATTCGGTCCAATGGCTATTGGTGCTAACGGTGTTTACTATTTAAATGAAGATGAAATTGAAGGAGAAAATCCATTGGAAGTATTTGGTGAAAATGCTCCACAACATTTACGTAGAAGTAATAGTTTTAAATATACTCCTGATATTTTAGTAAACAGTTTCTATAATCCTGAAACTGAAGAAATTTGTGCATTTGAAGAATTAGTTGGAAGTCATGGAGGAATAGGTGGAACACAAAGTAAACCATTTATGTTACATCCAGTAGAATGGGATGTTCCAAACCCATTGATTAGTGCTGAAAATGTTTATAAAGTACTTAAAAGTGAAATATTGAAATATAGGAATTCTGAAAATATTACTAAAAATTTAAATCATGGAAAATAAAAAAATTTTACCAACTAAAGTAAAATTTTTTTCCACTTTTTTAAAAAAAATAATTTTTGAAAATTTATTATTTTAATTATAAATCATATTTTTTAGGAGGTTCTCCTGAAAAATCTCTTATAACAGCTTTTCCATCTTTAATATAAAATGCTTCAAAAATTGGGTTATCTGGTGTTTGATAAAGTGTTTTTACCAATTCATTAGAATCTATAATTTTTTGTTTTATATCAATATCATCTACAAATTCGGCTCTACCACTTATTCTACACCATTTAAATTCAGAATTTGCAACTACAAGTTCAAAATTTGGGTTTTCTTTTAATTCATTATATACTGGTTTTTGATTATTTGTACAAAAAAATAATTTCCCATTAGATTCAAGATAGAACATTAAAGGTCTTACTTTTGCATTTCCATCTAATCCCACAGTTGCTACATATTGAATTGGATTTTCTTTTAAAAAATTTATTACATCATTCATGATAATTTTTCTCCTTAATAATTAAATTCTTCTTTTTTATGTAATATTATAAAATATTTTAAAAAATTCTTAATAACTTATTATATTGAAATTAACTAATTAACTTCATATTAAAATATTAACAAAGAGGTTTATAAAGATTTTATAACTTTTTAGTAACTAAGTTACCTTTAAGTAACCAATAAATTATAATTATTATATTATATCCAGTATAATCTATTATTTAAAAAAATTGTAACTGAAAAGTTACTTAGTAACTATTCAGTAACCAAAAAATTAAAAAATATAAATTTTTTATATATTCAAAATTATAATTAATTATAACTGATTCATTAAAAATTTTTAAATATTTAGGAGAAAAAGTTTCATGACAAAAACTAAAAATTGTGGAATAAATTGTCCTGTGGATAAAGCTTTAGAATTAATTAATAAAAAATGGACAATCCAAATAATTAGAGACCTGTTTTTTGGGAAAAAACACTTTAAAGAATTTTTAGAAAATAAACCAGGACTAAGTAATAAAGTACTATCAAATTGCTTAAAAAATATGGAAGAGAATAATCTTATAGAAAAAAAAGTCTTAAGCACAAGCCCAGTGACAACAGAATATTATTTAACTGAACGTGGAAAAAGTATGAATAAAATAATATATGAATTAGCTATGTTCACTTTAGATAAATGTGATTATGAAGAATATGAAAATGTAGAAGTTAATAAAACTATAAAAAATAACTTCAAAAAAGCTTTAAATATTGAAGAATAAAATAAAAAAAACTGATTAATATGGGAAAACTAAATATAGTAGGTGTAGGACCTGGATCTAAAGAATATTTAACACAAAATGCAATAGAAACTGTTGAAAATTCAGATATAACTATAGGCAGCCAAAGAGCACTTGATTTGTTTGAAAACAAAAAGGAGTATATAGTATTTAATGTTAAAGATTTGACAAAAAAATTGGAAGAATCAGTTGAAATGGCCAAAGAAGGTAAAAATATCACTATATTATCAACTGGAGATCCAGGATTTTCAGGTGTTCTTAAACCTATAAAACGAATAAGTAACGAAAAAGGATTCAATATAGATAATATAAATGTTATTCCTGGAATAAGTTCCCTACAGTTAGCTGCATCTAAAAATCATATTAATTGGGATGAAGCAAATATTATAACATTTCATGGTAGGGAAAATATTGAAGATATTTTACAATATATAAATAATGGTAAAACAACAATTGCATTACCTTCACGTAAAGTTAAGGATATGGCAAAATTTCTTTTAGATAATGATGTTAATCCTAATAGAGAAGTAATTGTATGTGAAAGACTCAGTTATCCTGAAGAACGAATAGTTAAATCTAATTTAAAAGAAATAGCAAATAGTGAATTTACTTATATGTGTGTTATGATTATATAAAGCTTGGTTTAATGGATTTAATTAGAATATTTTTGTATTTGTAAAAAAAATATTTATGTGAAAGATAAATTTTCACTTTGTAAGTATTGTATTTGTAAAAAAAAATATTTATGTGAAAGATGAATTTTCACTTTGTAAGGATTGTAGTTGTAAAAAAAAAGTAAATTATAAAAATTTTAATTATTTTTATAATTGTATAGTATCTCTTTTTACTTCATCGTTGATTTTACCTTCATATAATATTTCAGCTAAATTATTAAGTTTATCAATTCCTTTAACTTCATCTTTAAATAAAGGAATTTGTGTAACTTCTTGTTCTTTGAATTTTTGATTTATTAATGCTAAACGTTTTTGTTGTAATGTGTGTCTTGAATGACAAAAATCACAATCTGTAATATCTGGCATTACTTGATTAACAACTATTCCATCAACTGTTATATCAAATTTTTCAAGTGCTTCAATAGCTCTTTCTGATTCATAAATACTCATTTCTTCAGGAATTACTACCATTTTAAATGTTGTTCTTTCAGGATCAGATAATACTTTTTTTGCTTCATTTATTTGTCTTTTTGTTGCTTCTAATTCTGCAGTTGATGCTACATCATCATTTGGATCCATGAAGGGAATTATTCCTTTTAATTTTGATGAAGCTTCACCTAATTTTGTTTTAGCTTTATATAATTTACCTACCCATGAATCCATAACTTCTGGGAAGGATAATAATCTTAATGTATGGCCGGTTGGTGCTGTATCAAATACTACTATATCATATTCATTATTTGTTAAAAGTCCCATGAAAACTTCAAATGCTGCTGCTTCATCAGCTCCAGGAGATGAAGATGCTAAATCCATTTGATCCCCTAAAAAATCTAGGCCTGCCATTTTATCTGCTGTGGCTCTAGCTTTTTGACTATTGATTTGTTGTTGTTTTTGTTCCATAGCCATGTCGGGGTCTATTTCAATTGCATGTAAATTTTCTGTAACTTCTACAGGATATGGTCCTATATTAACTTCTAAAGAATCAGATAATGAGTGTGCTGGATCTGTTGAAACTAATAATGTATTTTTACCTTTTTTAGCTAACCATAAAGCTGTTGAACATGAAACACTTGTTTTTCCAACTCCTCCTTTTCCACCTACAAACATGAAAGTTGTTTGACCATTTTTAAATTTAAATAAATCTTTAAATGCCATTTTTAAATGCACTCTCCATTATATACTTTTTTTATTTTTTTTTAGTTTATAATATAAATTATCATTATTTTTTTTAAACTTAAAATATTAATTGATTTTTTTTAGTTAATAAAAGTTTTTAAAATTTTTGGTTTAATTAGATAATTATTAAATAAATTAAATATAAAATATTATTATTATAATTTTTTTATTAATAATAATAATCTAGTGATATTATGTTAGAATTACCTGAAATCAATAGTGAAAAAGCTAAAAATGAAATTATCGATTTTATAAAAGAAACTGTTTCTAATGCACATGCTAAAGGTATTGTTGTTGGATTAAGTGGTGGAATCGATTCAAGTGTAAGTGGATTATTATCAGTTGAAGCTGTCGGTAAAGAAAATGTTTTTGGAATTCATATGTACAGTTCAACAACTCCTGATGAAGATAGAAAACATGCTCGTTTAATGGCAAACATATTAGATATTAGATATATTGAGGTTTCTATCGATACAATTTCAAATGAATTTTTTAATATTACAGATACTGAGAATATAAAAAAATTAGATTATATTAATGAGGATATTTTCAAAGTTGCAAGTGGTAATCTGAAAGCAAGAATAAGAATGTCTTTATTATATTATTATGCTAATTTAAAAAATTATATTGTTATTGGTACAGGTAATAGAAGTGAATTACTTATTGGATATTTCACTAAATATGGTGATGGTGGTTGTGATATTGAACCAATTGGGGATATTTATAAAACTCAACTTAGAATTTTAGCTAAAGATTGGGGTATTCCTGAAGATATAATTTCTAAGCCTCCTAGAGCAGGTTTATGGCCTGGTCAAAAAGATGAAGATGAAATTGGTTTAAGTTATGATAAATTAGACTCTTTATTATATATGATTATTGACAAGAATATGGATAATGATGAGATAATAAAAAATATTGATTTAAGCATTGAGGAAATTAATAGGATTAGATCTAAGATAGTAAATAGTAGACATAAAGTTGAATCTCCTCAAAGTCCAAGAACTAGTGGAAAATTAATTTAAATAACATTTTACTTTAAAAAAAAATTATAAAAATATTAAACGGTGAATTCAGTGACAAATGATATAGAAAAGAAATGGCAAAAAAAATGGGAAGATGCTAAGCTATTTCAATCAGACCCAGATGAAAGAAAAAAATTATACTTAACAGTTGCATTCCCATACCCAAGTGGAGCAATGCATATTGGACATGGAAGAACATACACAGTTCCTGATGTATATGCAAGATTTAAAAGAATGGAAGGATATAATGTACTCTTCCCAATGGCATGGCATGTAACCGGTGCACCAGTAATAGGAATAGCAAGTAGAATAAAAAGAAAAGATCCATGGACAATGGAATTATATGAAAAGGTTCACAGAGTACCAAAAGAAACATTACCCCAATTAGAAGACCCTGAATTCATAGTAAAATATTTTAGTAATGAATACCATGAAGTAATGGACGATATGGGATTTTCCATAGACTGGAGAAGAGAGTTCAGAACAATAGACCCTACATACCAAAAATTTGTAACATGGCAAATAACAAAATTATATGATAAAGGTTTAATAACAAAAGGAAAACACCCAGTAAAATACTGTCCAAGAGACAAAAATCCTGTAGGAGACCATGACTTACTTGAAGGAGAAGGAGTAAGTATAAATGAACTAACACTACTTAAATTTGAAATAGACGGTAAAATATTAGTACCTGCTACATTCAGACCAGAAACAATATATGGTGCAACAAACCTATGGATAAACCCCGATGTAGAATACATTGAAGTTAAAAATGAAAATGAAACTTGGATAATAAGCAGAACAGCATACGATAACTTATCAAATCAAATTAATGGTTTAGAAATATTAGGTCAAATAGACATGACCCCATACATAGGAAAATATGTTACAAATCCAATAACAAATGAAAAACTACCATTATTACCAGCTAGTTTTGTAGATGCCGAATATGGTAGCGGAACCGTATTCTCCGTACCAGCCCATGCACCAGCAGATTATATTGCATTAAAAGATTTAAAGGAAAACAAAGCACTACTAAAAAATTATGGATTAGAAGAAACAGTAGCAAAAATAGAACCTATACCAGTAATAAAACTCAAAAAATATGGGGACATACCTGCTAAAGATGTTATAGAAAAATTAGGAATCAAAAACCAAGAAGATCCTAAACTTCAAGAAGCAACCAATGAATTATACAAAACAGAACATAACAAAGGCCGTATAAGAGAAGACATCCCAGAATTTGCTGGAGAAAGTGTAGTCACTGCAAGAAATGAAATAAGAGACCAAATGCTTGAAAACAATCAAGCAGGAAAAATGTATGACTTTTCAGAAAGACCAGTGATATGTAGATGTGGAGAACGTTGTGTAGTTAAAGTAATGGATAACCAATGGTTTTTAAGATATTCTGATGAAGAATGGACAAACACAGCAAGAGAAGTATTAGAAGGAGAAACCATAATACCTGGAGAAGTTAAATCAAATTTTGAATATTATTTAGGATGGTTAGAAGATTGGGCTTGTTCCAGAAGATTAGGATTAGGTACACACTTACCATGGGACAAACAATGGTTAATTGAACCATTATCAGATTCTACAATATACATGTCTTATTATACTATAGCAAAATATCTAAAAAATATGGATCCTGAAATATTAACACCTGCATTTTTTGATAAAGTATTTTTAAATAAAGAACCAGAAAATAATGAAGAAATAAAATTAGAACCTGAAAAAGTAAAAGAAATTCAAGACGAATTTAACTACTGGTACCCATTAGATTGGAGACTATCTGCAAAAGATTTAGTAGGAAACCATTTAAGCTTTTTAATGTTCCACCACGGAGCTATTTTCCCTAAAGAAAAATGGCCACAAGGAACAGTTGTCTTCGGAATGGGATTACTTGAAGGAAATAAAATGTCTTCATCAAAAGGTAATATTATATTACTAAAAGATGCAATAAAAGATTACTCTGCAGATGTTGTAAGATTATTCTTAATGTCATCTGCTGAACCATGGCAAGATTTCGATTGGAGAGAAAAAGAGGTTTTAGGAACAAAAAGAAAATTAAATTGGTTTAAAGAATTTGCAACAAAAATTGAAGAAATTAAAAACGAACCAATTGATTTAAATAAGATTGACAAAGTGGAATTAACTAGAACAATTGATTTATGGATGATAAACCAACTAAACCTCAGAATTAAAAATGCTACTGAAGCATTAGAAGTATTCCAAACAAGAAAAGCATTACAAGAATCATTTTTCCTTCTTAAAAAAGATTTAGATCATTATATGTATAGAACAAAACATTTAATCAATACTAAAGATCCTGGTATGATATATGTATTATCAACTGTTTTAGAATCCTGGTTAAGATTATTATCCCCATTCACACCACATACTTGTGAAGAAATATGGAGTAAACATGGAGGAAAAGGATTTATATCTGAAGCTGAATGGCCAAAATATGATGAATCTTTAATAAATCCAAAAATAGAAAGATCAGAACTTATTATACAAAACCTTGTTAAAGACATAACTGAAATCAAAAACATGGTTGGAAACAATATAGAAAAAGTTCACTTATATTTATCTCCAGAATGGAAATGGGATTTATATAAAATAGCTGATGAAGTAGGAAAACCAGATATTGGAAAAATAATGGGAAAAGCTATTGCGGAAAATATCCATGACAACAAAAAGGAAATCGCAACTACAGCTAAAAAATTAGGTAGAGAAGTTACAAAAACTAAATATATTGGTAAAATTGATGAATTAAAAATAATTACTGATGCTACAGATTATATAGAAGAAGAATGTAACTCTAAAATAATTATCCATACAGATGATAGTTATGATCCTAAAAATAAGGCTAAAAATGCAATTCCTTATAAACCAGCTATATATATGGAATAAAAAAAAGGGATTTGGTAATATTTTACCAACCCTAAAACTTTACTTTTTTTTTATTATAATTTACGTGCAAAAATTAAATACCCACTATGTCCAACCATTCTTGTTTTTGGACGAGTCCCTTGAGGTCTAACTTCCATTTCACGTTCTAAAGTTTCAAGAATCTTTATATCAGAGAAACCTACTTTTTTAGATATTTTATAACTAATCTCAGCTTGTTGAATATATGGAGCATAAACTGCTAACCATCCTCCTAACCTTAAATTTTTATAAACATCCTCAAAGATTTCAAAAGGTTTTGGAAGATCTAAAAATACTAAATCTATTTCTTCTTCATCTATCCCTTGTTTAATATCCTTATTTTTAATTTCAATATTTGTTATTCCAAAATCATCTATATTTTTTTTAGCTACTTGAGCAAAATCTTCTCGAATTTCATATGAAAACACTTTACCCTTTTCTCCAACAACATTACCAAAATTTAAAGCTATAGCTCCTGCACCTGTTCCAGCATCAATTACTCTATCACCAGCACCTAGACCAGTATGTGCTAAAACAACCCCAATATCCTTTTGAATAAGTATAGAACATCTTCTATCCATTAAATCAATGAAATCATTAACAGTAGGTTTAATAATTTTATATTTTTTCCCTAAATGTGTAACTACCTCATCACCTATAGTTGCTCTTTCCATCTGCTCTTTTTTTATTATACCTAAATCTGTTTGGAATTCTCTATCTTCTTTAAGTAAATATTTTTTACCTCTTTCGTCCATTAAAATCTTCAAAAAATCACCATTTTAATTATTAACTTAATTTTATTATTCTATTGTATACTATTTTTTTTAATAAAAAATTCTATTGTATACATTTCTATCTTTTACATTAACTTTTGATCTTTAATTTCTTTTTTAAAATTTAAATATTGCTCATTTAAAACTTTTCTAATTTCTTTAGCAATTTTTTTACCTATACCCTCAACTTCTTGTAATTCATCTTCAGATGCATTTATAACATTTTCAACTGATCCAAAATGTTCTAATAAATTTTTAGCACTTACAGGACCAATATGAGGTAAAGATTCAACAATAAATAATTGTTGTTCCCATAAATTTACAGGTTTTCTCTCAGTTCTTAACTGAATATTAGGTCTTTCCCCTTTCTGTTCACGAGCAGCAATTCTTTTAATCATTGCAGCAGTATCTTCTGAACTTCTTGTAGGAATAATACTTATTCCAAAATCTAAAGCTATAGACGCAATGGATCCTCGAATAGCATTTGGATTAATAAATCCAGTATAAAAATCATCACCTTCTAAAATCATTATAGGTTTTTTAAATTCTTCCATCATCATTCTTGCCTGTTTAAAAAGACGTTTATCTACAATAGAATCTACAAAGTCTTTTGCAGTTTTACGTTCAATAGCTACATCATCACTAATTTGATAGTCCGCAACAGTTAAAGCTTTAATTTTAACATCAACATCAATTAAATCTAAATCACGAATAACATTAGAATTTCCTTCTCTGGAATCAACATACACAAGTAAGTTTTTATTTTTAGGACTAAGATCTAAGTTTCCCTCAATGCTAATTTCTTTATTATCATCACCTACAAGTTCTTCATCTAATTTATCATCTTCAATTTTAGGTTTACCAGATTTTTCTGATTTAACACTTTCAATAAGTTCCTTAGCATTTAAATCCAAACCATCTATTGCGTCCTTAGTTAATAATTGTTTTTTCATCTTCTTTTCTTTATTAACAGCAGCCCAATAATAACCTTCATCCCTAGTTCCTTTTGTTATTAAAACCTTCATTTTACCAGTATTTTTACGTCCAGTACGTCCTCTTCTTTGTATCATACGAACTTCAGATGGGACAGGTTCATATAAAATAACTAAATCAACTGCAGGAATATCAATACCTTCTTCAGCAACACTTGTTGAAAGTAAAACATCATAAGAACCAGTCTTAAAAGATTTAATGATATTTTTTTGTTCTTTTTGAGTTAAACCTTTTTCACCATCTCGTGTACCTTGACCAAAAAATTTTACACTTTTAATACCCTCTTTTTCACATCTTTGATGTAACATTTCAAGTGTATCCCTAAACTGAGTAAAAACTATAATCTTAGGAATTTTTACATTATCTTGAGTATCCCGCATAGATTTTAATCTAGTTTGATTATCATCTACACCTAACTCTTTTTTAAGAATTTCTACTAATTTTTGCAACTTTGGATGTTCAATTCCTTTTTCTTCTGCTTCATGTGCTAATCTTATTGCTTTAGTAAAATTAGGATCTAATAATAAATTTTTTGCAGCTTTAGTATTCTTCTTTCTCAACCTTTTAACATATTGATTAAAAGTATTAACCCCTTGTGTTTCTAAAAGAACTAATGAATGTTGAACATTAATCACAGCACTTAAAATAGACATAGCCTGATAACATTGCTTAGGAGGGTTAGTAGAACGAGCAATTCTATTTTGGACACGACCTCTAGCTTGTAAAACATCCCTTTTATTAACAGATATAGTATTTATTACACCTAAAGATTTTAAACCTTTCAAACGGAGTTTTAAAGCTTTATTAAGAAGTTCTTTAATTCTTTCCAATTCTTTACCTAATTTAATCTGAACCCAATCTATTTCAATAGGATTAAAATAAGGTTTAACATCAGGATCATCTTCAGTTTTAATTTTAACTTTTTGAATAAAAAGATTTTGACAAACCTCATTGATTTTAGATTTATCATAACCTGGTGATGCAGTTAATCCTAAAATTAAATGATTCTTAGCTTCTTTAACATACCTAGAAGCTAAATAAACATAAGAATAAGAACCTACGGCATGATGACATTCATCAAAAACTACTAATGAAACATTTTCTAAAGAATAACGATTATTTAATAAATCAGACTCAACAGTTTGTGGAGTTGCACATATAATTTGAGATTCATCCCATCTTTTAGATCTTTCTTCAGTTTTAACAGAACCAGTAATAGATGTACATTTAGGTATTAGAAACTTTTTAAAATTTTCTTCATGTTGTATCGCTAATGGTTTACTAGGTGCCAAAATTAGAACTTTAGATGATTTTAATTTATCTAACCTCTCTGCAGCAACAAGAACAGCCACTAAAGTTTTCCCTAATGCAGTTGGAGCAACAATCATTGTATTACCCTCTGTTAATACATCAGCAGCTAATATTTGTTGATAAGTTCTAGCTTCAGCAGTTTTAGGTCGTATCAATTTATGCTCGATAAAATTTACCATAAATATAATATAATGCTTAATACTTTAAATAATTAATCAAAACTTTTTAAAATAGTTACAAAACACCAATTTTTTTAAAAAAAAGTACCAATAAGTAGAATAATAGAATAATTTAAGTAAAATATTTACTTATAAAAAAATAGTATTTTGAAAAAAAATATTTATTAAAAATAAATTTTTTCTACTTAAAATCATTTATTAAAGATTTAAATTTAATAGCAGCTTCACCAATTGCTACTACAGTATTAACATTAGTTTTTAATCCTGTTTTAATACCTTCAAAAACTTCTTCTTTAGTAGCACCTAATGTTTTTTTTCTAAATTTTTCAGGTACTATATCAGTAAAAATAATTTGATCAATAATATCAGAATTTTGTTTAATGAATTCATCAGCAACAACCCGAGCAGAATAAGATGCAGGAACCACATTTTTAGCATAAGTTAAAGCATATTTAAGGATTTCAACATCCCCACCATGACCTGATTCAGAAGATACAGTAATAACAACTGTGAAATCACCATAAAGCTTTTTCAATTCTCTTAAAACAGTTTCAACCCCAGCAGGATTATGAGCATAATCAACCATTAATGTTTTTCCATTAACATCACCCATAATTTCCATTCTACCAGGAACACCATTAAATGTAGATATTGCTTCTTGAATAACATCATAAGGTAAATTTAAAAATTCACGAGCAGCAACAATAACACCTAAACAATTATAAACATTATGTAAACCTTCAATACTCATTTGAATCGGATAATCACCATCAGGAGTGGAAACTATAAATTTTTTATCTTTTAAAGAGATTTCTTTAGCAATATAATCCGGTTTTTCATATTTAATACCACAACTACAATTATATTTACCTACTCCAGATATAATTTCTTGAATTTCAATATTTTTACCACACCAACAAGGTTTATATCCTACTTTAGCAGGTTCTTCATCTAAACCAAAAGTTATTAAATCACCTTGATAATTTAAATTTTTTATCAAGCCCATGACAGTTGGATCATCAGAATTTATAATTAATTGTTTATTCATTAAACCTTCAACTAATTCACCTTTAACTTTAGCATAATCAATTAAACTTGCATCATTAGATAAATGATCTGGAGTGATATTAGTTAAAATACCAGAAGATGGTTGAGTAAGTGTTACAATAGAATTTAATCCCCCAGGAGTCCCATCTGTTCCTGTTTCTAAAATTGCAACATCACCATTAAGACGGCTCTGTAAACTAGGTATGAACTCATTATTACCTTGCATACCCTTCAAATTATGTTCCACTGGTTTTAAACCTGCATAGTAAGCAATATGTTTTAAAAGGGTGGTAGTTGTTGTTTTCCCATTAGTACCAGTAATACAAATTACATCTTTATCTGGAGCGAATAATTTAAAAATATCTCCTAAACTTAAAATAGGAATATTTTTTTCTTGAATAATATCAAAAATTTTAGCTTTTTTTGGTAAACTTGGAGGTGGAATTATATAATCAACTTTTTTAAAGAATTCTTCAGGATGGCCTCCATAAAAAATTTCTATATCATAACCCTCAAAAGAACTTTTAAATGTACAATCTTTTTCATTTGCCATGTCTGTTCCTATAACATTAAATCCTCTATCCATTAAAATTCTAGCAACTAAATTTCCAACAACACCACAAACACCAATGACACCAAAAACTTTAGAATCTAAATTTAGTGAAGATAATTCCTCATCAGATAAACTTGTTAATTCAATATTATTCATATTTTTTACAACCCTCTTCTAAACCTTTAACAATTTTATTTCGTACGCTTTCATAATTTTGCATTAATTGAGGACCTAAATGTAAAATATTATCTCCAGGACGTGAATATTTAATACACATTTCAGCTCCATCTACCATTGTTTCAGCTAGTATTTTTTCTGCATTTGAATCAGAAGCAGCATTTAATAATTCTTTAGCAGGTTCCATGAAAACTTTTTGATAAGGTTCATTAAAACCTGTAGCAACCATTACATCAGCATATTTACCTATTAATTTTCCTGTTTCTTTTTTATCCCTTTTTGTTGTGGTATCAAAGTTATCCAATAGAACTACCAATCTTTTATCTTCAAAAAATTCTAATGTAGATTTCATACCTTCAATTAAGTAAGATGCATCAATAAATACTTCACGACCATTATAATTTCCCATATACTCCATATGAACAGCTAATCCTTTAAAGTTTTTTAAACCTTGTTTAATATATTTTAAATCTAATCCATAAGCCATAGCAATAGCTGTAGCAGCTAGTGCATTTTCAAAATAGTAACTCATCATATGAAATTCGGATTCAAAGCAATCATTTTTATCTTCAAAATTATATCCTATTTTAATGGAATTTTGACCACTTTCACCTATAAAATTACAGACTTGATTTTCACTTATTAAAATTTTATCTGTATTTAATTTTTTGAATAAATCCGTATTTTCATTATCAGGTAAATTATTAATCATTCCATAATATAATGTATCTGGTCTAATATCTTTTAAAATATCTTTACATTGAGTACTGGAGATTAATTTTTCACTGTGTTTAGTGATGAACATTTTTCTTTGGATATATCGTTCCATTGATCCACCAAATTCGGATAAATGTTCTGCGTAAATATTTAATAAGGCTCCGACTTTAAGATTTAATTCACCCATTAATCCTGCAGTTCCATGTGGAAGTTCCAATATAGCTATATCTGCTTTATCCGGTAATCCCTTTATAATTCCATCAACTATTACTTCACTTACTAAATTTTGATTCATTGAGGAGCATTTCCATATTTTATAACCTGCAGATCTAAACATTGAATCCACTATGTGTGTTGTACTTGTTTTCCCAACACTTCCAGTTATTCCAATAATATCAGGTTTAATTAATTTATTTACTATTCTTCCAAAATCATCATTTGAAATTACTTTTATATTAGAATTTTTAATAGCTATAGCTGCTGGTGAATTATCAGGTAATGTTGGTGCAGCATATACATAATCAAACTTACTTAAATCAGGTGTTAAATTACCTAAATCTAAAGTTACTCCTTCATTTTCCATTGTTAATAAATTTCCTTGAAAATCTTCATGAAAATTTTCTAATTTTTTAGGATCAGTAATTGTCACGTCATGCCCTATATGATTTAATAATCTTGCAACAGGACGTCCAGCATTTCCAGCTCCAATAACGATACAATTCATTTTTATTAATCTCCATTTATTTAATGTATTGAAATTTTATATTAAACTAATATTAATTATAAATATATTAGCCATAACTATTATTTAATAATAATTTTTTTGAATTAGACATAAAATTAAATAATTTATTTTAAATGGGATAATATAATAATTTAAGAAAAAAAAGAATTTTATATATTGATGATTTAATTATAAAAAATTAAAGAAAAATAGTTTTATAAAAAAAATATTATTTTTTCCATCTTTTTAATTGAGGAAACATTTGATTTAACATTTTACGTGCAGATTCTTCATCCATATCAGTATTTTCTACTGTTTTTGGAACACAAAAATCTATCATTTCTTCCATTGTCATATCGCCTGTAAATTCACCATTTTCATAACAATATTTACAATATTCTTCATTTTTACTACCATCTTTATTTGAACCGTAAAGTTCTTCGGTTATTGGCATTGCACAAGATTGGCAAAATTTCATATTTTCATAATCCATTTTTTCACCTCCCCTTAATCAAATTATATAATATGTGATTTATTAAATTAATCGAATTTTATCAAATTTTCAAAGTCATTGTAAATTACTTTTAGACCACACATAGATGGAACATAATTAGCTGCCTTTGCAGAATTAACACCAACACTTTCATATCCCATGTCTTCTATTGGAGCAACTACCATACAAGTATCTTGAACTATATGTCCTCCAGCATTTTCAATCATTTTATTATAACCCATCCGATCTGCAGCAGCCTTAACATTAATTGAAGTACAAATCCAAAGTTCATTAGAAATACTTTTACCACAAACAAAATTAGCAACATCTTTAATTTCTTCTAAAGAAGCATGAGGACAACCTAAACACACAAGATCAGCATAACCTGAAGCAGTAGACAATTTATCACGAGTTTCTTTAATATCTTCTGTAGAAACAGTCATATTATCATTAACTTCATTACTTAATGCAATTGTATCAAATTCAGGAGTGACATTTTCAACATAATATAATGCAACAGCACCAGAAGAAGCTAAAGCCGCACCTAAAGATTTTAAATCATTATTTGTAGGAACATTATTTAACTTAAAATAAGGAACACCATCACCAACAACTTGACCAACAGCATATCCTAATGCACCAAAATCAGCACCATTCAAATCTGCACCAACATCAACAATCAAAGTAGAAGCCCTATTCAGATCTAAATGAAACCCATACAAAGGAGTCTTACCAACAATAGCAGCAGCTAATGCTCCAGGACCACCTTCACGATTAGTTCTAGCACCAATAACAGAATTAACATAAGCAACAGCAGAAGACTCAGACCAAGAAATATGATCCCTAAATCTAGGAACATTACCTATAAGATAAGGAGTACAAGTACAAGTTTTTGAAATACCTAATTGACCATAAGCATCCACAATATCAGTTTGTTTAGAAGCAAAATCAGCCGGAAAACCTAATTCACTCCAATTATCTAAATCAGTACCTGCAGGATTAAGAGTAGAAGGAATTTTAGCATAACCACTTTTATCTGAAGCTAAATCTTCAAGATACTCTAAACCAGCTTGACCTATTGTTTTATAAGAAACACCTGAAACCTGTGCAGAACTTATATCCACAAACTTTTCAGCACCATAAATATCACCTAATGCAACTAAAATATCCATACTTTTACGAACAGTATCTCCATATTCACCATTACACATCTTTTCTTCATCACGAGTTAAAAACATCTAAAAATTACTCCTAAAAATTTTTTAAATTAAAAAAGTATAATCATCTAAATATATTATAATCTTTAAAAAGTATAAAATTATTCCAAAAAAAATGAAACTTTAAAAAATAGTATTAAAAAAAAGTATAAAAAATAAATTAATTATTATTTAGTTGATGCTCAATAATATCATTTACCAAAAGTAAAAAATTATCTTTAGCAGTGAAAGGAATCATAGCTCCAGCAGCTATATCATGACCTCCACCTTGACCACCAAAGTTTGCTGATGCATCCTGTAAAGCCTTACCTAAATCAACACCCTTATTAACCATAGGACGAATAGTTCTACCAGAAATTTTAATATCATTATGAAGTCTAGCTAAAGCCAAAATAGGCTTATCCTCAGGCAAAATCTTTGCAGACATTCCCACACTAGCTATAGTCCCCATAACACTTTTCAAAACTTTATCATCACTATAAATATATTGAATATAATCCATAGGAACACTACCCTCACGAGTAATCCATTCCATTCCTTTCATCAATTCAGAACGATAATTATTTTGAAGGTTAAGAGCAGCTTTCAATGCTTTATCTCTTTCCCCTAAAGCAATTGAAATACCTAAACCAAATTTTTTGTTTTTCCCACAAGAATCCAATAAAATAGAATATTCTTCTAAATTTCTTAAAACAGGATTTTCTTTAGGAACAGTATATACATCACCAAAAATTTCAGGATTTAATTTAATAAGTTCATCTTTAAGAACATCACGTTCTTCATCACTTAATTGATCAAATTTAATCCCATAAGAAATTCCTCGTTTTTCTAAAAATCCCATAGCACCCTCTAAATTTCCAGTTAAACCTGGAAGGGCAGGATTTAAAGTATAAGCTAATGATTTATAAATAGGTTCCTGAGTTTTAGAAACAATTTTCAAATCCTCATGAATTTCTAAATTACCTGAATCTAAACCATCAGATAAAATCATTTGATTTACACCAGAAAAACCATCAGGACATTGCATATCACCAAAAGCTCCAACTAATGCAAGATAAGCTAAATGTTTTTTATCCATATCTCTAACAACTAAATAACTAGCACCTGCACCACTCAAATCTTTACTCCCATCAATTCCAAATAAATGTGGATTTATATGGACAACATTATCATTAGCTTCAACATCACTTGGTTGATGATGATCAGCTATAATAACATCAGATTTGATAGATTGATTAATTTGTTCTAAACAAGCACTACCCATATCAGAAAATACAAATAATTCATATTTTTCTTTAGCTAAATCCTTAACAGTATCTGATTTAAGACGAGGAACAATTGTTGTATGAAATTGTCCCCCTTCTTCATGAATAGCATTAGCTATAACACCAGCAGCTGAAATTCCATCAGCATCGTTATGAGATATTAATCTTATAACGTCCCCATTTTCGATATGCTTCTTCAGCATATCACAAGCGTTACCTGACTTATTTAACAAGGAGTGCTGCTTCTGTTGGATCGTATCTCCATCCTTCTTGTAAATCACCTTCACTTACATAGTAAGCACCTAAACGGCGAATTCTAGATTCAATAATAGTTAAACCTCTTTTAGAATGAATATCTTTAGGATTTTCTTTTAAATGATCTCTTATATTTACAGCTCTTTTAATTAAATTCATAATATCTTCAGGATATTCAGTTCCTTGACCATTCTTTTTAAGAATTTGAGTGATTTTTTCACCAGTCACTTCTTTAACACTAGGAATACCATATTGATCTCTTAATGTAACACCAATTTCACTTGGAGATTTACCTTCCTTAGTAAATTTTAAAATAAGTTCTTCGATTTCTTCATTTGAATAAGTTACCCAGTCTACGGACATATTTAATTACCTCATTAATTTTTTTATTTGAAAAAACGGTCTTAATAGATTAAATAGATTATAATTAATATTAATTCTCATTAAAGTTGATTAACATACCAATCAATAAATTGTTGTAAAGAATTCTTTCTATGTGAAAACTGATTTTTCTCTTCAGTTGTAAGTTCTCCAAAAGTTTTACCTTCCTCTTCTACATAAAATAGAGGATCAAATGCAAAACCAAGATTACCTTTTTCTTCGAGAGCTATCTGACCTTTAACACGCCCTAAAAAGACCTTGGGCTCAGACTTGGGAGCGCAATACCCAATGACTGACCTGAATTCAGCGTATCGGTCATCGATACCATTCATTAACTTTAAAATACCTTTATTTCCTAAAGTATCCTGCACATAAGAGGAATAAACTCCAGGAAATCCATTTAAAGACTTAATAAATAAACCAGCATCTTCAACAATAACAGATTTATTCAATTTTCGACAAGCATACTTTGCACCGAATTTAGCTACATCCTCAAGAGTCCCTTGAGGTTCACAGTATCCTAAATCAATATGCTCTAATTCAATATCGAAATTTTTAAAAATATTCTCTGCTTCTATTACTTTATGTTCGTTTCCAGTTATAAATGTTATCATATTACTAACCCTACAAAATTATTTAAAAAAATTAAATTAATGAGTATATCTTCCTCTAGATTCAATTTCTTTAATCTTATTTAAAATCATATTTTTATTTAAATCATCTTCATAACTACCAATATAACCATCTAAAATCCAGTCAAAAGTTTCATTAGCAATTTCATAATCTATACTTTGAAAAGACTTTTTAAGAACTAAAAGATCAGTTGCTTTATCCTCAACTAAATCAGAATAACTACCTAAACCAAAATCGAGGAAAACAAAATTACCTTCATCATCAACCATCATATTAGAACTTGTAATATCCCCATGAATAATATCTTTATTATGCATCAAACCAATATTATATCCAATCTTTTTAGCTAAATTAAATCTATCATCAGAACTTAAAGAATCCATAATATCTTTAACCAAATTTCCATGAATTTTTTCCATCAAAATAGATTCATCTTCCAAATTAACATCAAAAAGAACAGGAGATTTAACACCACAAGTTTTAATATCACTAATTAACTTAGATTCACTTTTAGTACGCATCTTTCTAATTTTATTATCAATTTCTTTTACACGGTAAGATTTAGACACTCTCTTTTTCAAAATAGCATCTTCACCTAAATAAGATTTTTCTAAAATATCTGATTCAGCACCTTTAGCTAAAATATTACTTGGTAAGTTTATTTTATTTTTATAATCTTTAACCCACGGAACATCAACTTCATCAGTACGATACCTTTGAATGATATGAGTATCTTTAATATCAACAGTCCCAAAATATTTATTGGTTAACTGCCCAAGCCATGCAATCATAGCCCCATTATCCCCACAATACTTCATATTAGGCATATAAAAATTAGCATAATGTTCATCAGCCATTATTTTTAGCATTTCCCGAAGCCTAGAATTTGCTGAAACTCCACCACAAAGCAAAACTTCATTTTTATCAGTATGTGCTAAAGCTCGTTCAGTCACTTCTACAAGCATTCCAAAAGCAGTTTCTTGAAGACTAAAACATATATCTTCAATAGGAACCCCTCTTTTAAAAGCTCTTAAAGCAGCACTTAATAAACCAGAAAATGAAAAATCCATACCTTTAACACTATAAGGTAAATCAACATAACTACCATTTAATGCTAATTTTTCAATAACTGGACCTCCAGGATGACCTAAACCAGTTTCTCTCCCAAAATGATCAAAACAATTCCCTACTGCTATATCTAAAGTTTCTCCAAAAATTCGATATCTTCCTGATTCAAATGCTATTACTTGACTATTACCACCACTAACATAAAGGGAAACTGGATTAATAGCACCAGTATCTAATTTACCTATTTCAACATGACCTATACAATGATTAACACCAACTATAGGAATTTTTAAAGATAAAGATAATGTTCTAGCAGCAGTAGCTACAGTTCTAAGAGCAGGACCTAAACCTGGACCTTGAGAAAATGAAATAAAATCAACATCAGTTAAATCAATTCCAGCTTCTTCAACAGCCTGAGGAATTAATTTAGGAATCCAATAAGCATGATGTTCAGCAGCTTCCCTTGGATGAATACCTCCTTCCTTTGGGAATAATTGATTTCCAACTGAAGACAATATATTACCTTCATCATCAACAATTCCTACACCTGTTTTCTCTGCAGTTCCCTCAATTCCTAAAGATATCAAAATAATAAACTCCTTTAAAAAAATAAAATTAATTGAAAGTAAAAAATTTTTTTAATAAACTTATATAAAGTTAAATTAATTAATATATGTATGAATTTCATAAGTAATAAAATTATAAAAACATGCTTAATATTTTAATAAAAAGGAGTGTAAAAAAATTGACTGAAGGATTAAAAATTTATGGCTCAGATAATTTAATTAAAAAAATAGAAAATAAAAGAAATTGTGTATTCGTCTGCACTATAGGAACAACAGAAACATCTAAAATTGAAGGAATAAGTGGTGCAGGTGCAAGTCCAGAAAAAACCAAATACACACCTGCTGCAGATGCAGAATTAATAACAATTGGAGAAGTAAAATGTACAAATGATATGGCTGAAACCGTAGTAGATGGAAATTCAGCACCTACTCCAGCAATCATAACAAAAGCTTCTTTAAATTTAAGTAAAATACCCTTAATAATAATTAATGCTGGTTGTGAAATAAAACCTGTTATTCAAACAACAGAAGTTGGAGAAGAAGGAGGTAAAGACATAAGAACCGGCCATGCAGTAGAAAATGCAGAAGAAATTTACTATAACTCTATAGAATTAGGAATGGATTTTGCTGAACTTCATGATTATATAACAATTGGAGAAAGTATACCTGGAGGAACAACAACTGCCTTAGGAGTTTTAAAAGCATTAGGATATGATGCAAACTTTAAAGTAAGTGGAAGCACACCAACAAATCCACATAATCTAAAAATAGAAACTGTCAACGAAGGACTTAAAAATGCTGGAATTGATCCAGAAAGTGATGATCCAGAAACCGATATACTATCCCCATTTGATGCAATAAAAGCAGTTGGAGACCCAACAATACCAGCAATGGCAGGAATGGTAATGGGAAGCAATAAACCTGTTATTTTAGCAGGGGGAACCCAAATGTGTGCTGTGTGTGCATTAATTAAAACAATAGATCCGGACTTTGATTTTTCAAGAATTGCACTTGCAACTACTGTTTATGTTGCAGAAGATGAAACAGCAGACTTATTTAACATTTTAAAACAAATCGATGAAAATATTCCAGTTTATGTAGTGGACCCAGGATTTGAAAAAACCAATCATGGTGGATTAAAAAATTATTTAAAAGGATTTGTTAAAGAAGGTGCTGGTGCTGGAGGTTCAATGTTTTTAGCACTTACCCATGGACATGATGTTGAAGAATTAAGAAATGCTATAGTAAAAGAATGTGAAAATTAATTAAAATTAAAAATTAAATTTAATTCATCAAAATAATGATGAATTTAAATTAATTATTTTTTTACAGATATAAAAGCTATTTTTCCACCTTTGATTACATTTAAATTTCCTTCAGATTCTAAAACAGTATTTAAAAAGTTATCAATACTGATTATTTTACCTTCTATTTCTTCCCAATTTTTTAAACCAATTAAAACATTTTTACCTTTAAAATCAGAAAATTGTTTACTTACTTGAAAACTATCATCATTCATTTATTTTATTCTCCTAAAATTAAAATAGTATTTTTTATAATATTATTAAGCTTATTATATAAATTTATTTACATTTTACTAATTAAAAAAATTAATGTTAGTAATAACACCAACCAATTAATATATAAGATAGTTTTTTTAAATATATAAATAATAAAAAATAGGAGGAAAATAATGCCAGTTAATCAATTAGAAACAACATTACAAGCAATAACAACTACATTAGCTAAGTTAGAAAAAGATGGATGTACTGATGAAGCTAGATTAGAAGGTTTAAAAAAAGAAAGAGATAAAATTTTAAAAGAATTAAATATTAAATAATAAAATCTTATATTTTATTTTAAAAAATTTATTCAATTTTTATTATTAAATTTAAAGTTTCACCAATCTTCTAAAGATTTTAAATCAGCTGTACAGTCTATTTTTAAAGGAGTTAATGTAGGAGCATTTAAAATCTTTAAAGTATAACCATCAGTCCCTTCTTCTTCACCTTGATAAGGTAATCCATCAATCCAATAATAAGGTTTTCCTCTAGGATCAGATCTAACATCAATTTGAGGTATATACATCCTTTCACCTAAACGGGTTAAAATTATTTCTTCACTAGAAGGTTTTGAGGGAACATTTAAATTCAATAAATCAATACCTTTAGGCAAACCTTTTTTTAAAACTTTTTCAGAAATTTCATATAAAAGTTTTTCAGTTATTGAATAATCTAATTCTACATTACGTTCAAATTTCATAGTCCCGGATAAAACTTCCTGTGAAACAGCAATAGATGGAACACCTAAAGCAGCAGCTTCCATAGCAGCACCAATAGTTCCAGAAGTAGTAAGTTCTCCTTTACCAGTATTATGTCCAACATTTATTCCAGAAATAACCAAATCAGGTTTTTCATTTAATAATTCAAAAATACCTAATGTTATAGCATCAGTAGGAGTTCCTGAAACTGAATAAGCTGGAGTACCATCACTTAAATTTAAAGAGTTAATTCTTAAGGGTTCAAAAAGAGTTAAAGCACGACCTATCCCACTTTGTTGATTAGACGGAGCTACAATTGTAACATCACCTAAATCTTCAACAGCGTGTTTTGCAGCTAAAATCCCTGATGCATAAACACCATCATCATTACTAATTAAAATATTTGTCATAATATAAAGTTATACTCTTACTAATAAGTATTTTTGTAATATTAAAAATTGAAAAAAATATATTTTATATATCAAAAAAGGCAAAGTAATAATTAAATATTTATTATTTTAAAAATTATTTTTTAAAGATAATATTTTTTTTAAAAATTTAAATAGAGCTAGGTGAAATCGTGGAAAAGCCACAATTGATAAATTTTATTGCTAAAGTTATGGAAGACTCCGGTTTTAAAGTATATAAAAATTTTAAAACCACTAAACAAATTGTTGATATATATGCTGTACTTCCAAGTTCCATGGGTGACATTGGAGTAGTTGTAGCTTGTAAAAACTATGAAAAGGAATTTGAAGTAGGGACAGATATTTTAAGACAAATGGAAGAAGTTAGTGATATACTTAAAGCATCAAAAATTACAGTAGTAACAAGCAGTAGTTTTTCAAAACAAGCAATAAATTATGCCAAAAATAGAAATATTAAACTTGTTGACAGAAATAAATTAACAGCTTTAGCTCAAAAATATTCAGAAAAAGACCATACTGAAAACCCAAATAATTTGATTACTAAACAGACAAATGAAGATGAAATTTTTGATAATCCAACAACTTATGATAATGGTGAACCTTTATTAGATACAGATTATGATAATTCTACTATAGAAACTGTTAAAGATGACAGTACCCCCTTATCTTATGAAGATGAAGCAACAGTGAATGAATTTTTAAATAATGATAATTTTGGTCAAGACGACAATGTAACTCCAAAACATAGTTTGTTTAAAGGAAATACAAATAGGAATGATTCTCCAAATTTTAAATCATTATTTAGTAATGCAAAATCTAGTAGAAGATCTAGTGGAAAATCTAGTAATAGATTTAATTTTAATTCAGATAAACCTAAAAAAGAGGGTCCTTCTACAATAGATAAATTAAAACCTATATGGAGTAACACACTCTTCTTAATTGTTGTAGTTGTATTATTATCTTATATAATATCATATGCTTTAATAAGTTTAACCAACATACCTGGAGGTATAGCTGGAGTTGTAGAATTATTAGTAGCATTAGCCTTATCTTATGGCCTTATACTATTTGTAGATAGAGATGGAGCTCAAATATTAGTTAAAGGAACTGTTATATTCTTTATTTCATTAATTATTTTAATGTTACTCGTAATATTATAAATAAAAAATTAAATATAATCCTTTTTTTTCAAAATTAAATTTTTTTTCTTTTAAATTTTTAAAAAATATCAAAAAATAAGCTTATTTTATAAAAAAATTTTGTTACAACTAACAATGATTTAAAAATATAATAAAAATAGTAATAAAAGTATAAAAGTGGTTCCGACGAGATTTGAACTCGTGATCCCCTCCTTGTAAGGGAGGTATCATACCCCTAGACCACGGAACCATACAACACCAATACTTTATCTAACATACTATATAAAGGTTACTATTATGGAGTAAAAAATCATGAAAAAACAGAGAAAAAACAAAACCCACCAAAAAAAATTTAGAAAAAAACAGAGAAAAAACAAATAATAAATGAATAGTAATCTATTTAATAATTGAATAATATAAATCATAATGATAATTCTTAAAATTACAAAATAATAAATTAAAGGTGAAAAAATGGCATGGGACGATAAAAATTTAAAAATATGGATGGACGGCGAATTAGTAGATTGGAAAGATGCAAAAATTCACGTATTATCACATGTTGTTCACTACGGATCTGCAGTATTTGAAGGAATAAGATGTTATAATAATAAAAAAGGATCAGCAGTTTTCAGATTAAACGATCATGTGAAAAGATTATTTAATTCAGCAAAAATTTACAAAATGCCAATCCCATACACTCAAGAAGAAATTGCAAATGCAATCAAAGATACAATAAAAATAAACAATTTAAAATCTTGTTATGTTCGACCTATAACATATAGAGGATATGGAGAACTAGGAGTATCACCTTTAAACTGCCCAGTTAACACCACAATAGCAGTTTGGGAATGGGGATCTTACTTAGGTGAAGAAGGTATGAAAAATGGAGTAAATGTTGGCGTATCTTCATGGAGAAAACCAGCACCTGACACATTACCAACATTAGCTAAAGCAGCAGCAAATTATATGAACTCCCAACTAGCTAAAATAGAAGCTACAGAAAATGGCTTTGATGAATGTATACAACTTGATTATGCTGGACATATCGGAGAAGGTAGTGGGGAAAATATTTTCTTAGTAAAAGATAACACATTATACACTCCAACATTATCATCCTCAGTATTAGATGGAATCACAAGAGCTAGTATAATGCAAATATCCAAAGATTTAGGTTATGATGTTATAGAAAGACCATTACCAAGAGAAGATTTATACTTAGCAGACGAAGTATTCTTCACAGGATCAGCTGCAGAAGTCACACCTATACGATCCATAGATGGAAGACAAGTTGGAATCGGAAGTAGAGGACCTGTAACTGAAGAAATCCAAAGTAAATTCTTTGAAATAGTTGAAGGAAAAACAGAAGATAAATACAACTGGTTAAATTATATATAATAAAATAATTTTTGA
>NZ_DAZC01000014.1:35161-53000 GCF_002508845.1 Methanobrevibacter sp. UBA417 | reverse complement strand
TTATCTCCAAATAAACCAATTGTAGGGAAAAATGCATTTGCACATGAAGCTGGTATTCATGTCCAAGGAATTCTTAAAAATAGTTCTACATATGAACCTATACCTCCAGAATTAGTGGGGCAATCAAGAAAAATAGCTTTAGGTAAACATACTGGAGTAAATGCATTGAAAGCTAAAATTTCAGAATTTAATTTAGATTTAACTGAAAATGAATTTTATTCTGTTTATAAACAAATCAAAGAGTTAGGAGATAAAGGAAAAATTTTAACAGATGCAGATGTTAAATCAATAGCTATAACAGAAATCAGTACTGCACAAGAAGAAGCAATAAAATTATTAGGATTAACAGTTGTAAGTGGTGAATCAGTTTCTGCAACAGCAACAGTGAAATTATTAATAGATGATAAAATTAAAGAAACATCCGAAATAGGTGTAGGACCTATAGATGCAGCTTTTAATGCAATAAAATCATTAGTTCAAGAAAAAATAAATATTAATTTAGAAGCATATCATTTAGATGCTATAACTGGAGGTACAGATGCATTAGCAGAAGTTTTTGCAATAACTTCAGATACTAATAAAAATAAAGCTACAGGAAGAGCAACTAATGATGATGTAATAATGGCTAGTGTATTAGCTGTAATAAACTCTATAAATAAAATAATATTAATTAAAAAAAATATTAAATAAATTAATTTAAAATATTAAAAAAAAGTATTAATTAAACTAAAATTAAAAAAGATTTTAGCTAAAATACTAAAAAATATTAAATTATATTTTAGCTAAAAAATATTAAATTTTTATAATTTTTCCTGATTTTCCTTATCAATTATCTCTTTTTCTTCTTCATCACCAGAAACTTTCTGAGTATGAGATTTACTTTTTATCTTATTTTTATTTTTAATATTTTTTAAAAATCTAATAAGTAAATAAATAACCGCTATAAAGACAATTATGATAACAATAGCATAATATAAAAATACAGATGCAGGAGCTTCATTTTTTTGATTATTTAAAGAATATAAATAACCATCATGACCACTTATAAATAAACTATCACCATAAATAACAGGTGAAGCTGATATTGGATTATTGAAAAAGAAATATCCTGGATTAAAACTAAAATTACATTCTCCTGTAAATTTATTCAATATATATGCATTACCATCATTTGATCCAATAACTAAACCACCATCATATAAAGCAGGGGTAGATCGTACTTTATCTCCAGTAGAATAAGCCCATTTAAATGTTCCATCCCGAGTATCTAAACAAGACACATTACCAGAATCAGAACCAATATAAACATTATTATTATATTCATCTACGGTTGGAGAAGATAAAATTTTATCACTTGAATCATATTTCCAATTAACTGAACCATCAGTTTGATTTAATGCATATAATGTTCCATCAGAAGAACCTATAAATACTGTACCATTAGAAACAGCTGGAGAAGATCTAACTTCATCACCAGTAGTGTAAGACCATGTTTGATTTTTAGAATTAATATCTAAAGCAAGTATTTCATTATTAGTTGACCCAACATAAATTGTTTGATTAACAACAGTAGGGGAAGAAATAATTTTCCCACCAACAGATACATCATAAACATTAGAACCATCTTCGGAATTAAGCCCATAAACATGACCATTATTAGAACCAAAATAAACTGTACCATTATTTACTGAAGCTGTAGATTCTATAGGTTTAGATGTATCATATTGCCATTTTAAATTTTTATTTTGAATATCATAAGCATACATTGAACCATCTTGACCTCCTACAAATAAAGTATTATTTGCAATGACAGGTGAAGCAGTTACTTTAGTACCTAGATTATATGACCAATCTTGACTTCCATCTTCCATATCTATAGACTTTAAAATTCCATCATTTGATACAACATAAATATTGTCTCCATGAATTACAGGAGTAGAATAAATTGAACTTCCCATATTAAAAGACCATAAATTTGTAACAAAATCTGAAGCTTCTTCTAAAAAACCTTCATGACTCGCATCCTGTTGAAACATTGTCCAATCGGAAGATGCTCCATAAATAGGACTAATACATATGATTGAAATCATTAATAAAATTAATATTGATTTATTTTTTGACATAATTTATCACTTTTAAACATCCCTATTAAATCTTTTAACACCAATTAAGAAGAACAATAATGTAAATCCTAATAAAACAGCAATATCTAACCAAACATCTCCTAGGGTTTGTCCTTTAATCATTACAGCTCTCATAGCATCATTTAAATATGTTAATGGAAATACATAAGCCAATTTCTGTAAAATCCAAGGCATGGTTTCGATAGGATAAAAAACTCCAGATACAAACATCATTGGCATTGCAAAAGGCATTACTAATTGAGTATAATCTTCTTGAGTAGAGGTTCTTGCTGATAACATAATACCAAAACCAACAAAACATAATGCACCTAAGAATAATAATATTAATGTAGGAATTATTCCTCCTTTAATTGTAATACTGAATAGTATAATCGCGGAAATCAGTAAAACTACTGATCTAAACATTTCAACAGATAGCTTTCCTAAAATTTTTCCCCCAATAACTGTCGCCACACTAGTTGGTGTCATGAATAATCTAGCTAATTCACCTGTTTCTCGTTCACCAGCAATAGATGCACCCATACCCATCATACAAGACATCATAATAGTCATTCCTAAAATTGCAGGTACTAAGAAATCCATATATTTAACATTACCATAAATTCTATTTATTTGAAGATTAATTGTAGATTTAGCACTGTCCAAACTTGCAGACAAAGAACCACTAGTATCAGCATCTTCATTTACAACATTAGTGCCATTAGAACCCATAGTAGAAGTTTGTTGTGCTGTTGCCTGTTTAATAGAAAGCTGACTAAAAATACTTTGAGTAGCAGGAACTAGTGTTTGAGAACCCATTTGATCTGAAGAATCTAAGTACAATGTAGCCGTTTTTTGTTGACCATCTGAACTATCATAATTAGTAGGTAAAATAATTGCAGCTTTAACCTGCCCAGAATCCACCATTTCCTTAGCAGCATTCGTATCTGAAGTAATATTTACCACATGATAAATATCCTCAGACTTAATAGTATCTAATGTTAAATCAGTTAAATCACCATGGTCTTGAGAAACAACAACAACAGGTAAATTAGATAAATCTCCACCCATCCCATATCCAAATAATAAAATCATAATTATAGGAAATGCAATAATAGAAACTAATCTACCGGGATGTCTTCTTAAACTTAACCACTCTTTTTTAACCATCCAACTAAGTTTTTTTAATTCTAGCATAACATCACCAAATCAAGTAAAATATTTCTATGCTCTTGCATCTTTATCAACCTCTGATGTAACTTTCATGAAAACATCCTCTAATGATGGTTCTTCAGTAGAGACAGCACTAATTTTTCCATTTTTAGAAATTATAGTTTTAATAACATCATTTACAACATCATCATCAAAACTATTAATTTTTAAATTAATTCGATTATTTTCACCTAATTTAACTTCATTAACAGGTTTTAAAGCTTTAATTGAATTTATAATTTCTTCATTTTGATTTTCAATAATAAAGGACATTTTTTTCAAACAAATATTATCCTGATTTTGAGAAAGATTAATAGGTAAATTACCACCATTTTCATTGTGTACTTCATTTAAAGTATGAGAAATATTTTTTTCATATTCCATTTTTTCATCTTTTAATAAAGAATCTTTTAAACCTTGAGGAGTATCATAAGCAACTAGTTTCCCTGTGTTTATAATACCTACATTGTCACAGAGCATATCTACTTCGTGCATATCATGTGAACATAAAATAATTGTATGTCCACTATTATTTAAATCTCTAATAAGATTCCATAAGACTCTTTTAGTAGTAGGATCTAAACCAATAGTTGGTTCATCTAAAAATAAAATATCTGGACGATGAACTAAACTAGCAACTAAAGAAGCTTTTTGTTTTTGTCCCCCAGACAATTGAGAAATCAATTTATCCTTTGCATATGAAATATCCACTAAATCCATTAAATTAGATATTCTATCATTTTTTTCTTCATCTGGAATTCCATAATAATCAGAACATAACTCTGCATTTTCTCGAACAGTCAAATCCTTATATAAACTAACTGCTTGAGGAACAATTCCAATTTTTTCTCGAACTTCATTTGGATTTTCTTTTACATCAAATTCCGCGACAGATGCAGTTCCAGAAGTTGGTTGAGTTAAACAATTTAACATCTTAATTGTAGTAGTCTTTCCTGCACCATTAGGCCCCAACATTCCAAAAATAGTTCCTTTAGGTATTTTAAAATTAATTGAATTAACAGCAGTGAAATTTTTATATTTTTTTGTTAAATCAAAAGTTTCTATTGCATATTTCATTTATTCACCTCACAATTTTTATAATAAAAAGATTGATAATTACTTAATTCTTCATCAATTATCGGGTTTAAAATCATGTCTTGCATAAATTCTGACCAAATAGGATTAGAACCTACCTCATGAAATCGATATTTAACAGAATTTAAAATTATTTTTCCCTTATCAGTTATTTCATAAAATTTAACTTTCTTATGATTATCATTAATATCCCAGTACCCTTTTATAACTCCACTTTGTTCCATTTTTTTTAAAATTGGATATATTTTACTAGGGTTAGATTTTTTTAAAATATTTTCATCAATTTGTTTTTGAAAAAATAAGTCAATTTTTTTCATGATACCATAACCATGAATAGGGGATTTATTAACTTCCCATAAGATAATAATTCTATAAAAACCATTATGAATCTGCTTAATAATGTTTTTCTTTATTTTTAAGTTTTCTTCAATATCTATATCACTATATTTTTTCTCATCCATTTTTTCATCCAATTTCATGATAATTTATATTTTAAAAATAAAAAGTTATATGTTAATTTTTGATATATTAAAGTTTTATATATAAATTTAATATATATAAATGTATGGGAAGATAAAATATTTTTATTAAATTAATACAGGAGAAATGAAAAAATGAATATAGGATTTTCAACTTTAGCACTATTTATGAAACCTATAGATGAAATGTTAAATATAGCTAAAAAAGACAAATTTAACATGGTTGAAGTATTAACAGAAGGATTATATAGTCCAGAATACTTATTAAAAAACAAAAAAATGTTAGAACCATTTAAATCATATGATTTTGATTATTACTTACATGCACCTACAGTAGATTTAAACTTAGCTAGTATCAATCGAGGAATAAGAAAAGAATCCATAAGACAAACATTAAGAACTTTGGATTTGGCAAACGAAATAGGAGCAAAAGCCATAACAATTCATCCAGGGCAAATAGGAAGAATAGAAGACAGAATTAGAAAAATGGCTTTAAAATTAACAACAGCCTCTATAAAAGAATGTGTAGAGTATGCAGAAGGGATGGAAACAAAAGTATCGGTTGAAAATATGCCAGGAAAACCAAAATTTTTATGCACAAAACCTGAAGAATTAACAAAAATAGTAGAAGAAACAAATTGCTCAGTTACAATAGATTTAGGACATGCTAATACATGTGAAAACACCCCAGAATTTTTAGAAATACCTAACAGAGCATACTGCCACTTAAGTGATAATAATGGGATTAAAGATCAACATACCATATTAGGAAAAGGCACATTAGATTTAAACCTATTAAAACAAGTACAAAATGGTATATTAGAACTAAATAATTATCAAAAAGTTTTAGAAAGTAAAAAAGTATTAGAAAAAATAATAAATTAAAAATCAATGTTTAAAACTTCAGAAATATTATGAATAACATGATCGGCATGATCAAACATTTTAGGAGAAACTTCTTCTTTTTGTTCTAAAGTTAAAACAGAAATATTAGCTTTATTAAAAGCTAAAATATCATTTGGTCCATCCCCCACCATCATAACTTTAAAACCTTGATTTTGTAAATTAGACACAATTTCACATTTATTTTTAGAATCAGCTGTAGGAAAAGCATTACTCTCATCAATTTGAATTATGTTTGCTAACTTTTTAATAGCTCCAGAACGGTCACCAGATGCTATATAAACATTAACCCCATTTTTTTTAAGTTCATTTACTGTAAAAAGAACTTTAGGAAATAGTTTTCCTGCAGAAGTAATAGTATAAGCAACTTTTTGACTATTAAGATCCAATATAATAGCTGAGCCATTACATAAATGCATATTCTTAACTTTACCTCTCAAAACATCAAATGCATCAGATATATCCCGTATTATAGAAGAATCATTTTTTAATATACTCAAAACATCTTCTTTACTAACATAATAATTTGAATAACTAACATCGAATTCAATATCATATTTTTTAATCAAATCATAAATTTTAATATTTGAATCCATTTTTGTTAAACATGAAGAATCAAATTGAAGAATTACCAAAGCTGCGTCACCAATATTATCTATTAATTGAAGAGAATTAACATTAGTAAAGATTTCTCCAGTAGACAAATTTTTAATTGCTCTATACCTTTCAAGTAAAGTCCCAGAATTATCAAAAACAACTGCTTTATCACTCATAAAATCACAATAAAAATAATATATTTAATATATTATCTTAAATATTAAAAAAACTTTTTATTATAAAATATTTTACTTAAATTATTTAAACAAAAAAAACAAATCTAATTATTATTAATTAAGTATAAAAAAAATATTATAAAAATTTAACATTAATTATCAAAATTATTAAATTAGGTGTTTTAATGAATATTATTGAAAAATTAAATTCCATCAAAAAGCAAGAGTTAACTGCACAAGAAAACTTAGAAAATTATTTAAAAATTATAGATGAAAAAAATAATGAAATAAACGCTTTCATATATATAAACAAAGAAGATGCTTTAAATAAAGCTAAAGAAATAGATGAAAAAATAGATAATGGTAAAAAAGTAGGTTCTTTAGCTGGTTTAGTATTCGGTATAAAAGCAAATATTAATGTTGAAGACAAAATTATATCTGCAGCATCAAAAACACTGGATAATTATATAGGAAGCTATGATGCGACTGTTATTAAAAAAATTAAAGAAGCTGATGGGATAATTATTGGAATAACAAATATGGACGAATTTGCTGCTGGTAGTTCAACTGAAACATCTATGTATGGAACAACAAATAACCCTGCAGCACTAGGTAGAATTCCAGGAGGATCAAGTGGGGGAAGTGCAGCAGCAGTTTCAGCGAATATGTGTGATATATCAATTGGTTCAGACACTGGAGGTTCTATAAGAAATCCTGCATCACATTGTGGAGTCATTGGTTTTAAACCAACTTATGGAGCTGTTTCTAGACAAGGATTATTAGATTTAGCTATGAGTTTAGATCAAATAGGTCCTATGTCTAACGATATAACTGGTATAGCTTTAGCATTAGATACAATAATTTCATATGACCCCTCTGAATGTACAACTTTAAAGTGGGATTCACCAAATTTTACTGAAATAGCTACAAATCAAAAAGGAAACAAACCATTAGAAGGTATGAAAATAGCTAAATGTAAACAATTTAGTGACATTACAGATGCTGAAATTAATAAAATAATAGATGAATCAATAGGTAAATTAGAAGAATTAGGTGCTGAAATTATAGAAATTAACTTTAATTATATAGATTTATGTTTACCTACATATTACCTAATTAATTATGTGGAATTTTTCTCTGCAACTAGAAAATATGATGGTAGAAAATATGGACATAGGATAGAAGAAGTATGTGGAGACGAAGTTTTAAGAAGAATTAAAATGGGATCTTACATATCACAAAAAGAATTTAGTGGAAAATATTATAAAAAAGCATTACAATCAAGATCACTTATTAGAAATAATATTAACGAAATATTAGAAGATGTTGATTTAATAGTTGGTCCTACTGTTCCTAAATTACCACATAAGATTGGAGAAAAATTAACACCAATGGAAATGTATGCTTATGATACTTTAACTGTAATAGCTAATTTAGCAGGTATTCCTGCAGGAAGTATTAAAGCTGGGGAAGTTGAAGGTATTCCTGTAGGTTTACAATTACAAGCCAAACCATTAGATGATGGTAAAATTATTAAAGTAATGGCTGCTTTAGAAAATAATTAAATATTTAATATATCTCTTTTTTTTAATTTTTATTAGAATTTGATAAAATTGAATTTATAATCAAAAAAAAAGGATGCTTAGATTATAAATTAAATGAATTTTATTATTAAAAACACATTTTTAATCAAATATTCCATATAATAAAAAACTATTTTTATTTACATAAACTATTTTAAACACTTATAATATATTACAAAATATTATTTCTTTAATTCTTATTAGGATTTGATAAAGTTGAAAATTGGATTAACATATTTAAAAGGAACTGTACCTGGATTTGAAGATTTTGGTAATTTACCTACAAATTTAATAAAATCAAATGGTTTAATAAATGGGTTACCTATACATAAAGAATTAGATGCTTTAATTATACCTGGAGGAACATTAATTGAATCAAATTCATTAAATGATAATATATTTAAAGAAATTAAATTAATGGCAAAAGAAGGAAAACCAATTATTGGAATTTGTGCAGGATATCAAATTTTAGGTAATCAAATTGATATCGGTCGGAATTCACCAAGCCCCATAATAAAAAAAGGATTAGGATTAATAGATGTGGAATTTTCACCTTTAATCAGTAATGATAGAGTAACAGCTGAAGTTGTATCAAAATCTTATCTCACAGACAATATTGAAGAAGATATAACAGGTTTTCATTGCCATACATATGGTTTAGTAAAAGGTAATGCAAAAACCTTATTTTATTCACCAATTAAACGGATGAATTATGGAGATGTAGAAAATAAAATAATTTCTGGATCATTAAATGATGATGGAAATGTGATTGGAACTATGCTTCATAATTTATTAGATGAAAATCCAGAACTTGTAAAAAATTTTTTAAAATTTATAGGAGCAAATGAGAATGATATTAAAAACATTTACTCTAAAAACAAGGAATTAAAAGTTAAACTAAATAAAGAAATAGGTATTGAATCCGGTATAACAATTAAACAATTACCTAATAATGATATTAATAATCCCTTTAACGAATTTAAAAAAATAAAAGGAGATATGCCTTTATGTATTTGTATTGGGAGTATAGGGTCTGATTCAGGGAAAACATTTATAACAACAGGATTAGCAGGAGCTTTAAGACATCAAGGATTGAACGTTGGTATATTAAAAGTAGGGCCAGATGTGAGAGATACTGTAACTTCATTATATTTAACAAAAGGAAAGATGGAAGAGTATGCTTCTATTAAAATAGGACATTTAGGTTGGGTAGATATTAAAGAAACACTAAACAAATTAAAAGAATCCCAATACGATATTGTCCTAATTGAAGGAGTTATGAGCGTATTTACTGGATTTTTAAATAAAAAAACTCCATATTCTGCAGCTGAAATTTGTGCATCTTCTAACATTCCAATGTTATTAATATCTGGTGTTAATAAAGAAGGGATAGAATCTGCTGCGGTTAACTTAATTTCACACACCAAAATGCTTAATAAAATAGGGATTGATGTTAAAGGAATATTATTTAATAAAGTTTATGATATGGATATATTTAATGAAGTAAGTTCTTATGTGCAGAAAGAAACGGGTATTAATGATATATTATCTATTCCTAAAGTAAAATTAGAAAAAAGAGGAGGAACTCCAGAAATAGAAATAAGATATGATTTATTTGGTAAATTAGCATTAGAAGTTATTGAAGAACATATTAATATTCAAAAAATAGCTAAAATGGGAAATAAACCATTATTTAATAAATATTTAACTTTTAAAGAAAATAAAAGTTTTTTTTAAATATTTATATATAATTTAACAATATCATTATCTTTTAATTTTAATTTTTTTCTTAAATTATTTTTAGAAATAAATTCTAAATAGTTTTCTTCATGTGTAGTTTTATCTGGGAAAACTATAGCCCCATTTTCAGTGTCATTTAATCTTGATTTTATATATTTTACACCACCAAAACCCTCATCAGGTTTGATAGTATTATTACAATTATTTTTTATAGAATTAATCTCTTTTAATTTATCTTCAGGTATGATTATATTTAAAGTCCCTGGAAAAGGTATAAAACCACATTTTTCTTGAAATTTTAATTTATAAAATTCTTGTCCTAAAAAGTATGCACCTTTTCCATAACCTGTTGTTACTATTCCTTCAATTTCCATTATTTGCCTCAATTATTATAAAAATTAAAAATTTTAATAATTTTTTATTATTTTAAATTTATAATCTTTATTTAATAAATTTATTTATTAAAGATAAAAATTTATTTAAGTAATAAAAACATATTTGTAAAATAATAAGTTCTCAGGGCGGAGTGAAATTCTCCACCGGTGGTTATTCAAGAAAAATTTGATAAGTCCACGAGCATTGCAATTAAATTGTAAATGTTGATTTGGTGAAAATCCAAAACCGACAGTTAAAGTCTGGATGGAAGAGAATTGGAAAAATACATATATAATTTAAAGTATTTAATCTTTTTTTAAGCCCTGGTTCATGTATAAAAGAAACTATTTAGGAGACATTACTATGAATCATGAAGAAATGTTAAAAGGTACAGCTAAAGAACGTGTAGAAATAGCACTAAAATCTGTAAGAGATGGAAATGGAATCATCATAACCGATGATGAAAATCGTGAAAATGAAGGAGATATGATCTTTTCAGCTGAAAAATTAACTAATGAACAAATGGCACTTTTAATCCGTGAAGGAAGTGGTATAGTTTGTTTATGTTTAAAACCTGAAAAAGCAGACTCTCTAAATCTTCCATTAATGGTTGATAATAATACAAGTACTTATGGAACTGCTTTTACAATCACAATTGAAGCAGCTGAAGGAGTCACCACAGGAGTATCTGCTGCAGACAGAGTAAGAACTATTAAAGCAGCTTCAAAAGATAATGCTAAACCTGAAGATTTAAATCATCCCGGCCATGTATTTCCTTTAAGAGCAAAAGCAGGTGGCGTACTAGAAAGAGATGGACACACAGAAGCTAGTGTAGATATAATGAGCATGGCAGGATTAAAACCAATAGGTGTACTTTGTGAAATAACAAATGAAGATGGTACTATGGCTAGAATGCCTAGAATAATTGAATTTTCAAAGGAAAAAAACTTACCTATTGTCACAATTCAAGACATTATAAAATATAAAAAAAACAATTCATAAGCATTAAAAATAATTTTATATTATAAATAAATGTGGAATGATTTTATGAAAAGTGAAATTTATCAAACTGATGTATTAATAATTGGTTCTGGAGGTGCAGGTTGCAGAGCCGCTATAGAAGTAGCTAAAAATGGATATAAACCTGTAATTGTTTCTAAAGGTTTATCATTTAGATCTGGATGTACTGGTATGGCAGAAGGAGGATATAATGCTGCAATTGGTGCTGTGAATCCTGAAGATAATAAAAAAATCCACTTTAAAGATACATTAAAAGGTGGAAGTTATTTAAATGATAAACATCTAGTTAAAACATTAGTTGATGAATCACCTGATCGATTAAAAGATTTAGAAGAATATGGAGCATTATTTGATAGACAAGAAAATGGAAAACTAAATCAAAGACCTTTTGGAGGTCAAACTTTTAAAAGAACAATATATGAAAGTGATCGTACAGGCCATGAAATTATAACCTCATTAAAAGAAGAAATCATTAAAAGAAATATTGAAACACTTGATGAAATAATGATTACTTCTTTAATATTAAGTAAAAAAAATCCAAATTTTCCAAAAGTAATAGGAGCAGTTGGAATAAAATTAAAGGACTCTTCAACAATATTTTTCCAAACAAAATCTGTAATAATTGCATGTGGTGGAGCAGGACAATTATATCCAGTGACATCAAATACAATACAAAAAAATGGAGATGGGTATGTATTAGCATTTAATGCTGGAGCAGAAGTTATAGATATGGAAGAAGTTCAATTTCACCCAACAGGAATGATTTATCCAAAATCAAAAGCAGGAGTTCTTGTAACTGAAGCAGTAAGAGGCGAAGGTGGAATTTTATTAAATAAAAATAATGAAAGATTTATGGAAAATTATGATCCAAGAAAAGAATTAGCAACACGTGATGTTGTTGCAAGATCCATTTATAATGAAATAAGAGAGGGAAGAGGAACAAAAAGAAATGGTGTATACTTAGACATTAGCCATTTACCTGATGAAGTTATAGATAAAAAATTAAAAACCATGGTTGAACAATTTGAAGATGTTGGAGTAAATATTAAAAAAGAAAAAATGGAAGTGGCTCCAACAGCCCATCATTTCATGGGTGGAGTGAAAATAAATGATAAATGTGAAACCAATATTAAAAACTTATTTGCAGCTGGAGAAGCTAGTGGTGGTGTTCATGGTGCAAATAGGTTAGGTGGAAATGCTTTAGCAGAAACACAAGTATTTGGTGCACGTTCTGGTATTTCAGCATCTGAATGTTGTGAAAATACAGAATTTGAAATAAATAAAAAAATGATTGAAAATGAAGAATCACGTATTAATGGATTAATCAAAAAAGGAAAATATGATCCATTGAAATTGAAAAATGCATTAAAAAATATAATGTGGGAAGATGTTTCAATAATTCGTAATGAAAAAGGATTAAACAGAGCATTGAAAAATATATTAAAAATAAAAGAAGAAACAGAAGATTTAAATATTTCAAACGACTCACAATATAATAAAAAACTTATTGATGGTTTAGAACTAATAAATATGGTTGATGTAGCTATACTTGTTGTTAAATCTGCCATAATCAGACGAGAAAGTAGAGGTGCTCATTTTAGAGAAGATTTTCCTGAGACAACAGATGAATGGAAAAAAAGTATTGTTATGAGCCAATATAACATTAAATTTATACCAAGATAAAAAAAATTATTGTTAAAAAGTGTAAAGTTTATATACTATTTACAATAAATAAAATATTGCTATATATAAAATAATATTATGTATAGTACTTTTTTTAAAAAATGGTGAAAAAAATGGTGGATTAGGTTCGGGAAAATATGTTATTGTATTGGTGGTGCAATAACATATGAACCTAATATTTAAAATAACTAATTTTGAGATTATATACAAATTTTACATCTTGTTTTTAAATATAAAATAGTCTAATTAAACAAAATTTAGTAAAAATATAAAAAAAGAGAATAAATTATAAATTTTTCATTTCTAAAATAGCTTCATTAGCTAAACTCTTAACTTTATCTTCATTTAAACATAGAATCTTTTTATCTTCCATTAAAATCTGACCATTACAGATAGTGGTTAAAACATCAGATCCATTTGCTGAATAAACTAAATTAGAACTTGATATTTTACTAGCTGGAGTCATATTAATAGATTTTTTATCTAATAAAATTAAATCAGCTTTTTTACCAACTTCAATTGAACCAATATCTTTATCTAAACTTAAAGCTTTTGCACCATTAATTGTAGCCATGCTAAAAACTTGATTAGAAGGTAATACTTCGGGATTTAAATCATTTACTTTTTGAAGTAAAGAAGCAAACTTCATTTCTTCAAATAAATCAAGATTATTATTAGATGCAACACCATCAGTTCCAATTGAAACATTGACCCCCTTATTTAATAATTTTGAAACAGGAGCAATACCAGAAGCTAATTTCATATTACTACAAGGATTATGAGAAACTTGTACATCTTTTTGTTTTAAAATATCAATTTCATTATCAGATAACCACACACAATGAGCCGCTAAAACATCAGAACTTAAAAAATTTAAACTATTTAAATATTCAAAAGGTCTCATCCCAGTAGAATCAACAACATCTTTTATTTCTTTTTGAGTTTCATTCATATGAATATGAATTCCCACATTGTATTTATTTGCTTCTTCTCTAACTCTTTCTAAAAGCTCTTTAGAACATGTTACAGGTGAATGAGGACCAAACCTACAGGTTATTCTACCATTAGCAGAATTATTAAAATCCTTAATTAAATCAATATTTTCCTTAAATTCATGCTCTCTTTTTTCTTCATCACCAAAATCGATCATACCATAAGATAAAACTCCCCTAATACCTGCTTTATCAATAGCTTGAGCAACACTACCCATGTAAAAATACATATCATTGAAAGTTGTTGTTCCAGATTTAATCATTTCAACAGCAGCTAAAAGAGCACCAATATAACAATAATTAGAATTTAAATGAGATTCCATCGGCCAAATATGATCATTTAACCAAGTATTTAATTCTAAATCATCAGCTAAACCTCTAAATAAGTTCATTGAAATATGATTATGAGTATTAACAAGCCCAGGCATTAAAATTTTACCTTTACCATCAATCACTTTATCGACACTTTCATTAATATTATTACCAATTTTAGCAATTTTATCATTTTCTATTAAAACAGAACCTTGAAATTCTTTTACATTTCCCAAATCAGGATTTAAAATTGTTATATCTTTAATTAATATAGTTTTTGTTTCCATTAAATTTACCACACTTTTTTTTAATTATATAATTATGTATATAAATTCTTATTATAAAAATATTAAATCTATAAAAATTTATTTATACAATATTAAAGAAAATTAAAAATAATAAAGAAAACTAGGTAGGAGAAAAATCTAAATATGAAACTAATAATTGCAGTACCATCTAAAGGTAGAATTAGTAATCCTTCAGTAGAAATGATTGAACAAGCTGGTTTGGGATTAAAAGATTCATCAAATAGAAAATTATTTTCATCAACATATAATGAAAATATTGACATAATGTTTGCAAGAGCAGCAGATATACCAGAATTTGTTGCTGAAGGAATTGTAGATATGGGTATAACAGGGTTAGATTTAATAAAGGAAAGCAACGCCAATGTAGAAATATTAACTGACTTAAATTTCGGACAAACTAGCCTTGTTTTAGCATCACCAGAAAATTCAAAAATAAAAAGTGAAAAAGACTTAAAAGATGGAATGGCGATTGCAACTGAATTTCCAAATTTAACTAAAAAATATTTAGATTCTAAAAATCTAAAAAAAATTAAAATAGTTAAATTAACAGGATCAACCGAAATCGCACCATTTATCGGTATAGCTGATGCAATAACAGATTTAACTAGTACAGGAACTACTTTAACTATGAATCATTTAAAAATTGTAGATACATTACTTAAAAGTTCTATTAAATTAATAACTAATAAAGATATTTACACTAATGATAAAAACAAAAAAATCTTGATAGATGAAGTAAAAACTAGTATTTGTGGAGTAATCAATGCAAAACAGAAAAAATTAATTATGATGAATGTTGCTAGTGCTGACTTAAATAATGTTAAAGATGTTATGCCTGCTATGACTGGACCAACAATATCAGAAGTTTTATCTAAAATAGATACTGTTGCTGTTCAAGCTGTTGTTGATGAAGATGAAGTATTTGAATTAATTAATAAACTTAGAAAAGCAGGAGCTCATGACATATTAGTTGTACCTATAGAAAGAATTATTTAAATTAAACAGGTAAATATAATGAAATTTTTAAAATTCATATCAGAAAATAAAATAAAAAATGGATATTATGATGGTGAAAAAGTAATAGAAATTGAAAAGGATATTTTAGAATATGATGATGTGAAAATTGATAATTTAAAAAACGAATTAATTAAAAGTTATAATCTTAATGATATTAAAATTATAAACCCTGTTAATCCAACTAAAATAGTTTGTGTAGGGTTAAATTATAAAGATCATGCAAAAGAAATGAATTTAGATTTACCTTTAGAACCTAAAATTTTTATAAAACCTTCAACATGTGTAATAGGAAATAATGATAAAATAATTTATCCAAAAACTTCGAATAGAGTAGATTATGAAGGCGAATTAGCTATCATTATAGGTAAAAAAGCAAAAAATGTGACTCAAGATATTGCTAATAAATATATTTTTGGATATAGTATAATAAATGATGTAACTGCACGTGATTTAACTATTAAAGACGAACAATGGACAAGAGGTAAAAGTTTTGATAGTTTTGCTCCTATAGGTCCTTTTGTTCAAACCGAAATGAATCCTTTAAATCAAAATATTAAAGTATATTTAAATGACACTATAAAACAAGATTCAAATACTAAAAATATGATTTTTTCACCATATAAGCTTCTAGAATATATATCAAATATTATGACTTTATATCCAGGTGATGTTATAGCAACAGGGACTCCTTCAGGTGTAGGGCCAATGAATAAAAATGATATAATTAAAATATCAATTGAAGATATTGGAATTTTAACAAATGAATTAAAAGAGGATTAAATATGAAAACAGCTATAATTTATGGAACAACATATGGTACAACACATAAAGTAGCTAAAATTTTAGTTAAAGGTATTAAAGGAGAATGTGTTACAATACCTATAAATAAAGCAAAATCCGAATGTTTACAAAAATATGATTTTATTATAATAGGTGGATCTATACACAAAGGAAGAATTCAAAGCCAAATAAAACAATATACTTCAAGAAACATTAAAACATTATTAGGTAAAAATATTGGTTTATTTATTTTAGCTAATAATGATAAAGAAATCGACAAATATTTCAGAGATTCTTTTACTAAAGGATTAGTGGATTCAACTGTAACAACTGGATTTTTTGGTAATGAAATTCATCCTGAAAAAGGTAATTTAATAACTAAAAAAATAATGATTAATGAAATTGAAAATTATTTAAAAAATGATGAAGAATTACCATCACTGAAATTTGATCAAATACAAGATTTTATGAATGAGATAAATAAATTAAAAATAAGATGAAATAAGAAATTTAAAGGAGAATGATTAAAATTTTTCGTCTAAAAAATGTGATATCAATTAAAGATTTTGAAAAAGAGGATATTAATTATATATTAAATGAAGCCAATAAACTCGAAAATATTGCAAAATCTAAAGATAAGTCTGAAGCATTATCTGGGAAAATTCTTGGAATGATGTTTTTTGAGCCATCTACTCGAACTAGATTATCATTTGAAACCGCAATGAAAAGATTAGGTGGAAATTGTGTTGGTTTTCAAAATAGTAATACTAGTTCAGTTGTTAAAGGAGAAAGTTTAGCTGATACAGCTAAAATGTTAGAAGGTTATTCAGATGCTTTAGTAATTAGGCATGATTTAGAAGGAGTATCACGATTTATCTCAGAAATAGTTGATGTTCCAGTTGTAAATGCTGGAGATGGTGCTGGTCAACATCCTACACAAACTTTATTAGATTTATATACTATGAAAAAAGAATTTGGTGAAATTGAAGGATTAAAAGTAGCTTTAATTGGAGATTTAAAATATGGACGAACTGTTCATTCATTAGTTTATGCTTTAGCATTATATGGTGTTGAAATGACTTTTGTGTCACCTGAAGAATTAAAAATGCCTAAAGATGTAATACATGATTTAAAAAAGAATAATATTAGAATTAAAGAAACTAATAACATTAAAGATGTAATTAATGATGTTGATGTATTATATGTAACCAGAATACAAAAAGAAAGATTCCCTGATATTGAAGATTATTTAAAAATAAAAGGTGCATATTTAATTGATAAAAAATTAGTAGAAAACAAAAATTTAATAGTAATGCATCCATTGCCTCGTATAGATGAAATTTCAACAGATATAGATAATACTAAATATAATAAATATTTTGAACAAGCATATAATGCAATTCCTGTTAGAATGGCAATTTTAAAAAATATAATTCAAAATAAT
>NZ_DAZC01000014.1:0-34992 GCF_002508845.1 Methanobrevibacter sp. UBA417 | reverse complement strand
TCTGTATCACATTGTAATGAAATTATATTAGTTCTCCCTTTACCTCTACCTCTAGATATAGTATTAGTTGAAATAATTCCAAGCATTTCTAATTCATTAATAAAATCAAAAATTCTTCTATAAGTTACAGAATCTCCTTTAGAAACCAATTTATATGCATCATATAACTTACCGGAAGTTATTTCTTTATTTTCTTTTGTTAAATTTAAAAGAGCTTCAAGAACTCTTTGTTGTTGAGTAGGAAGAGTAATTATTATATCTGTGATTTTATTATGTTCTATCCGATCTTTAGCTTCTCGAACAAAATTACCATGAATTATTTCTGAATCTTTTTCATCAGCTAATTCACCTGCAGTTCTAAGAAGATCTAAAGCATACCTAGCATCCCCTTCTTCTTTAGCAGCCATAGCAGAACATAAAGGAATAACATCATCATCTAAAACTCCTTTATCAAAAGACAATCTAGATCTTTCTTGTAAAATATCGGATAATTGTTCAGCATTATAAGGAGGGAATACAATTTCTCGATCTCTTAAACTACTCATAACTCTAGGTTTTATAAATTTTTTAAAATCTAAATAATTACTAATTGATAAAACTGAAACATTTTCAGTTCTTGTTAATGTATAAAGTATTCCATCTCCATCTTTTTGAAGTAAAATATCAATTTCATCAAGAATGACAATAAGAATAAGTTTTTTACCAAAAGCATTAGTTTTAAAAATATCTCTAAAAGTATTAATTACTTCTGCTTTAGTCCATCCTCTATGAGGAACATCTCTACCTAATTGTTGACATAAATGAGCAATGACTTGATATTCAGTTGTATAATCTGTGCAACGAATATATTCTACTTTTACAAAAATACTTTTATTTTTAGCTGCTTCTTTCAATTGTTCTTTTGCGAATTTAGCAGCTGCTGTTTTTCCGGTTCCAGTTTTTCCATAAATAGTTATATCAGATGGTGCTACATTATTTAAAGCTTCAACCCAATATTTAGCTATGGATGTAATTTGTTCTTTTCTGTGTGGTAAGTGTTCAGGTAAAAACCTATGATCTAAAGGTTTTATGTCTTTAAAAACAGAATCTTCACCTTCTAAATTATCAAAAATATTTGTCATTAAATCGCCATAAAAAAATTAATTAATTAAAAATTATTTAATAAGAATAATTTCAAGTGTAAAACTTATAAATTAATTTTTGTTATGATTATATTTAAATTTTATGTTAAAGTACAAGTGTAAATAATCAAAATTTAATAAAATTATAATATTTAAAAATGAATATTAATAATAAGCAAATTAAATTAATGTTTTAGGTAAAATCAATCTTTAAATAAGGTTATATTAAATTAAAATAATTTTTATTTAAATGAATGTTAAAAAAAATAAATGAAAATAATTTTTATATAGTTAAATTTCAAGTGTAATATTATGTATAAATAGATATAACAGGCAAATAGCTAAAAAATAAAAAATTTTCAATAAGGGATTTAAAATCAAAAATAAGGATTTATATTAAATTAATTTTTTTAAAAAATTAATATTAAAGTGAGAGAGGTGTATTTCAAGTGAAAAATAAAAATTTGAAAAAGCGAAATATAAAGACATATATTTCAAGTGTAAAATAAATTTTAAAAAAGGTTTAATAATTCATAATTTTACAAAAGAAGTAATAAAATTAGTAATTTTGTGAAATATTACTAACAAAACAGAGAGGTAAATTTCATGAATTTTTCAGATGAAATGTATCTCTTCATCTTTAATAAACACAATTTTCTCTTTCACTTGAAGAGTACGTCTCTCTCTTAAAAACAAAAAAATTAATAAATTATATATAATTATTATTATTAATATTATTATTATAATTATTATTTTTATTATTATTATTATTTATATTAGATTTAGAGCTATATTCACCAAATACTTTATTTAATTTCCAAATACATTGTAATTTACCCTTAAAAACTTTTTTAATACATAAAATTAAATTATTTTTATTTAAATTATCTTCATATATTTCATCTGTAATAACAAATCGTTGTAAAACATCATTAGGATGTTCTAATTCAAAATCCAATAAAAATTGATTTAAAGTTAATTTAATATCCCAAATAAAATTTCTCTTTCTTTCACTTGAAGCATTACTCATTACTTCAATTTGACTAGGATCAATTTCAGTTGCACAACCAATAAGTAACATATCTTCTTTACCTAATGGTTGAATCAAATCCATAATATGATTTTCAGGATAATTAATTATAAAATGAAAATTAGATTTATCATCAGAAATTTCATTTTTAAATATTCCTTCATCAACTAACCATTTTTGAACAATATTTTTATCTATCATAATTTAACTTCCTATTATATTAATAAATAAATTAATATATAATTTATAAATAATATAAAAATAATGTTTAATGAAATTATAAACTTCATATTTAACAATTATAATATATACTTAATTTTTTTATTAATTTTAAGCATATTAATTGATTTAATCATTGAAGAGGTACCATCTAAATATCATTTTGTTGTTTTAATTGGGAAAATAATAGAATATTTTAAAAATAATTTTATTAATATAAAAAATAGATCTTCTGGAGTTTTATTAACATTTTTTTCATTAATATCAATATCAATAATTTTGATAATAATATATAGTATTAATATATTTTTATCAACTTTTTTAGCTACTTTCTTAACAATATTTTGTAATAAATTTATAAATAATTTATTTGCATTGAATTTTTGGATTATAATAAATTATGTAATATTTGGAATTTTAACATCAATATTTTTATCCCAATTTTTCTCAATAAAAATGTTAATAAATTCATCATTAAAAATTAAGAAAGATTTAAAAGATAATATCAAAACAGCTAGAAAGTCAATTTCAATGTTTGTGAGTAGGGATACATCTAATCTAAATGAACAATATATAATATCTGCTTCAATTGAATCAATGACTGAAAATATTACAGATTCATATGTTTCATCTATATTCTACTATTTCCTATTTAGTTTGATTGGAATATTTTTTGGATTAAATTATTATTATATAATTTTTTTAGCTATTTTAGGTGCAAATATTCATAGAGTCATTAATACATTAGACGCAATGGTTGGATATAAAACAACAATTTTAGCTAATATAGGGTGGTTTCCAGCACACTTAGATGATATCTTAAATTATATTCCGTCACGTTTTGCGGGAATAATGGTTGTTTTATCTGCATATATTCTAAAATTAAATGGTAAAAATAGTTTTAAAATTTTTAAAAGAGATTCAAAAAAAACTCCAAGTCCTAATTCAGGTTATACAATGGCAGCGGTTGCTGGAGCTTTAGATATTCAATTAGAAAAAAAAGAAACTTATATTCTTGGAGATAATAATCATAAATTAAGCATTGATAAAATTGATGATTCAGTTAAATTAACAAAAATGAGCATCTGTTTATCAACTATAATTTTAAGTATAATATTTTTAATATTAAATTTTATTTTTTAAAAAAATAAGGAAAGTTAAAAAACATGAAAATTGCAATAATATCAATAACTGAAAATGGGAAAGAATTATCTAATATTATTAAAGATTATTTAATAAAAAATCCTAGATTTATAAAAATTGATATATATTTTAAAAATGTAAAAAATACTATAAATAATATTTTTTTTAAATATGATGCTATAATTGGAATAATGGCAACTGGAATTTTAATAAGATCTATAGCAAATCAAATAACATCTAAAGATAAAGATCCTGCAATATTATCCATAGATGAAAAAGGACAATATGTAATAAGCTTATTAAGTGGACATCTAGGTGGGGCTAATGAATTAACAAATATAATTTCAGAAATAATTAATGCAGAACCAATTATTACAACTGCTACAGATATTAACAATAAATTATCTATAGACTCATTAGCTAATAAATATTTTTGGAAAATTGAAAATGTACATGACATAGTAATTTTTAATAAAGCAATATTAAATAACCAATCAATAGACTTATTAGTTAATATTAAACAAGAAAAATACCTAAAAGAATTTTTACATACAAAAAAAGAAATAAATCTCATTAAAAATAATTCTAATAACCCTACTATAATAGCTAAATATAAAAGTAAGATATTAAAAATAATTCCTGAAAAAATGGTTTTTGGAATTGGCTCTAAAAAAAATATAAGCATGAAAAACGTTTTAATAGCTATAAAAACTGTCTGCACTCAATTGAACATTGATATTAATAGAATAGATTCTTTAGCTACTGTTGATGTTAAACAAAATGAAGAAGGGATAATTTTAGCATCAGAAAAATTAAAATTACCTTTATTTATAATAAAAACTGAAGATATAAAAAATTTTAAGTCTGAAGATTGCACTAAATCTAAATTTGTAGAAAAAACAATCGGAGCTTATGGTGTATGCGAACCCTGTGCTTTAATGAAAGCTGGATTAAATTCTAAACTTATTTATAAAAAAACAGCATTTAATGGTGTTACTATAGCCGTAGCTATCAGTAATGAAAAATAATAAAAAATATTTTTAAAAAAAATTAATAATTTATTTTATGATTTAACAGTTTCTAACTTACTTAATATTTCCCAAATTAATGTTCTAGCATGAACAGGTATATTAGGATCGTTACTTATTTCATCTAAAATCATAATAACAGTACTAGCTTTAACAGTAGGATCTTCACTTTCATCAGCTAATTTATTATTTGATTCATCTGCAGCTCTTCTAATGTTACGTGGAACTGTTGGATTATCCATAATGTGTTTTAATATTTCTGAAACTTCATCAAAAGTTTCCTGATTATCACTCATATAATTTTCCTCCCATAAAAAATTTATAAAAATAGTTATAATATTATATTATTATTTTATAAAATATATAATGTTTACTAAAAATATAATTACTTTTTTACTTTATTAAATTTAATGTATGTGTAATAAATTGAGTTTTAGCTATTTCTTCTACAAAATCTGCTAATGAAAAAGCTTCTTCTAAATTTTCTCCAACACTAATTACACCATGATTTTTAAGAATTAAAACATCTTCATTTTTAATTGCTTCTCCTACTTTATTAGCTAAATCCATAGTCCCCGGAATTTCATAATTTACTTCGGCTAAATAAGGTTTTTCAATTTTTCCAAAACCTTCTAATCTTTTAATTTTTTTATCAGAAAATGAAAAACCAGTTGCAAAAGGAGAATGAGTATGAACTATAGCATTAACATTTTTATTAGATTTATAAATATTTAAATGCATAAAGACCTCAGAAGATGGTTTTCCTTTAGATATTATGTTACCTTCTAAATCAACCAGTACAATATCATTGAATTTAAGATTATTAAGAGATTTTAATGTAGGTGTTATACCAATGATAATTTTTCCATTATTTTTAAATTTTACACTCACATTACCAGCTTTTCCAGTAACTAAATGTCTATTAAAAAGTTTATTTGAAATGTTTATTATAGAATTAATTTCTTTTTGCATTGTATTTTTCCTTCCGATTTTAATTTAATCAATAAATTTAAGTTGTTTATATTCTCCATTATCTAAAATAGGTACTTGTGCAGGTGTAGGTACAATATTATAAATTTTTTGGAATTCAGTTTGTGTCTGAAAAGTACCTGAATTAATTAAATGAATTCCTTTATAATTCTTATAAGTATTTATATGAACATGTCCTGTATGTAACACATTAGGCACTTCATCAATTACTAAATGATCCTCTAATTCGGAAGCTAATGGTGTTCTTTCACCATAAATAGGAGCTAAGTGTCTTATATTTAAGAATTCTTCCATAATCAAATCATTTCTTTCATGAGAATAGTCTTTTACACCGATTGCAAAATCATCAATACCTCTACCATGATACATTAAGACTTTTGTACCATCTAGGTTTACATAACCAGGGTTACTTATAAATTCTATATTATTTAATTTATAAAGTGATTTAGCATATTTTTCAGGGACAGCAGGTTGAGGTTCTGCTAATCTTGAAGCATCGTGGTTACCAGGACCTATAATTATTTTAATATCACTTCTAATATCACCTAATAATCTTGCAGCTTCATCATATTGTTCTGTAATATCTTTAATAGCTAATTCTTTTTCTTGATTTGGATAAACACCAATTCCATCAACTATATCTCCATCAACAGTCATATATTTAACATTATTGGCAATTTCTCTTTGTTCTTCATTACCAAAATCTCCATTAATCCATTTAATAAATTTTACAAATGCATCTTCAAGAAATGTAATACTGCCTATGTGTATATCTGAAGTGAAAACAATTCCACATTTTGAATTTGTGTTTGGCATTCTTGGGACTCCTGGAAAGATAATATTATTACCAATTGCTAAATCTCCACGTTTGTCTGCTGTAATACCAACTACTTCATCTCGAACAAGTTTTTCAGATTGTTTAAAAACTGATTCATTTTTATTACTAAATAAAACATTTAAATTTCCAGTATCATCCTCAAAATCTACTAAATTATGGCCATTTTTAGTTGTTCTTACGTTATTTACCATTAAAATTAAATTTAAATCTGTCTGTCCTTCTCCAATTTCACTAATCTTTTGGTGTGTTTTCATTTCAGGGTGTTTTTCAATAATTTTACTCAATTTTTGGTATCTATTGTTAAAATAAGTAACTAAATTATTTAATTCTCCACTAGTATAAGATTGGTTTGTAAGATCTTTTAAGATTTCAAAATTATCATAATTAACATTAGGTTTTGTTAAATTACGTTTAAATTCTGGGCTAACTTCTTTATCATTAATTTTAATTAAATTTTTATTGCTTATTTCATCATTTATTAAATTTTCTTTATTTTTTGGTTGTTCTTTTGTTATGGTGTTGTTTTTTGGTTGTTCTTTTGTTATGGTGTTGTTTTTTGGTTGTTCTTTGTTAAAATTATCTAAAGAATTTAAATTGTTAATTTCTTTTTTATTTTCATTTTTTGTTTTTATCCCTAGTTCTTTTATATAATGATTAACTATATCTCCTTTTAATGATATGAAATCATTTTTAGAATAATTTTTAGTCTTTAATTTTAAAATTAATGATGTAGAAAAATCATTAGGATCTTCAGTACTAATAATTTTTTTATAAGCATCTGGTGATAAATTAATTCCCTTTTTTGCAAATTTTAGTATTATATCATTCATATAAATCTAATTAATCCTTTTTTATATTAATATAAATTTTTTATTTTTTATTTTAATGTTTTAATAGAAAAATATCTTATTATTTCTTTATTTTTTTTCATTAATAAAAATTTCAATTATGTATAAAATTAATAGTAAATTATATTAGATATAATACTAAATAATTTATTATTATATTTTTATTATAAAATATTTTAAATATTAATTTTTAAATTAAAAGAGAATGTAGTGATAAAATGTCAAGACCACTTAGAATTTTACTAATAATAATTCTTTTCTTAGGTTTTTTTGAAATTGGATTATTTAGTTCATATACTATTGTAACTTCTGAAGCTCCAAATGTTAAGGGTTTAATAGATTTACAAGTTAATACCATAACAGGATTTATAAATCCTCATAGTATTACAAATATTGTTATAAAAGATCCAAGTTCAGTAAACATCACTAATAAGGTTGACACGGCTATGGTGATAGCAAATCTTGCTAATGTAGATGGTGCTAGTGTTCCTAATATGACAGCTACCACACAACAAAGTACTGATGATACAGGTTTAATAAATATTACTATAACCACTGTAGGTTATGCTGCATCTAATTCTACAAACCAAACAGTAATAAGCACAGCTCCGACTTATAAATTAATTGCTACTGCACAAGCAAATGCAACAAGTAAAGGAGTTGTCGTAGATACAAATTCAATTAAAGTTACTAGTATTTTAAAATTATATGAAAATGAGACTAATACAACTTCTTAATTTTCATGATAGAGGTTTATTAACATGTTAAATATTATAGGTATTGGTCCAAGTAAAGGAGATATAACTTTAAATGCTATTAAAGCTTTAAAAGAATCTAATGTTATTATTGGTTATAAAAAATATATAGATTCTATAAATGACCTTATTGATGGAAAAGAAATTATAAAGAAAGGAATGGGAGATGAAGTCGCTAGGGGAGAACTAGCTATTTCAAAAACCTTAGAAGGAAATAATGTAGCTATAATAAGCTCAGGTGATCCTGGAGTTTATGGGATGGCTAATCTTATATTTCAATTAATTGGGAAATATGAGGATATAGATGTTAGGGTTTATCCAGGGGTATCTGCTTTAAATTATTCTGCAGATCTTTTAGGTGCTCCTTTACATGATTTTGCTACTATAAGTTTAAGTAATCTTTTAACACCATTATCTGAAATACAAAATAAAATTGAGCATGCTGCAAAAGGAAATTTTATTATAGCAGTTTATAATCCAATTAGTAAATCTCGTAAAGAACCATTTAGATTATTTAAAAAAATTTTACTAGATATTCGTGGATCTAATACTTTAGTAGGGATTGTTGATAGTACATCTTATCCATCTAAGACCAAAATTGTTAAATTAATTAATCTAGACGAAGAAGATATTAACATGTTTTCTTGTTTAATTGTTGGAAATAAATTAACATATTTATCTGATGGGTATATGGTAACTCCAAGAGGTTATGCTATTAAAAATGATATTCATCCCTCATCTAGGAATTTTTATGATAATTTTTTTAAATCTAATACACCTGTTGGTCCAAATTTAGAATGTGAATATTATCCTTGTCATTATTATGGTCAAAATTGTGATTTTTGTTATTGTCCTTTTTATCCATGTGGTGATGGATCTACTGGTGGTAAGTGGATTAAAGGTAAGAATATTTGGAGTTGTGAAGACTGTACATGGATTCATGAGAAGGATGCAATTGATTGTGTTAAGAAAAAATTTAATGATATTGTAAATGATGTTGATGATTTAAATCGTAAAAAGAAAGAATTATTAAAACTTCGTCGTCATTGTGTTTTAAAAACAAAGAAATTATAATATAATTATATGTTGGGGATATTTAATGTCTAGTGTTAAAGATATATTAATAGAAATGAAAAATCTGTCGGAACTTATGGTTGATTTAGCTTATTCTTCTGTTCTTTTTCAAAATAAAGAAGCTGCTGAAGAAGTATTAAATCTTGAAGATAGGGTTAATAGTTTAAATTATGAAATTAAAAAACAATCATTATTAGCTTCTCGTTCTGTTGAAGATGCGGAAAAATTAACCGTTTTATTAGAAGTAGCTGAAGCTGCTGAAACAATAGGTAATGCTGCTAAAGATTTAGCTGATTTATCTATTAAAGGATTTGAACCTCATCCAGTATTTAAAATGGTTATGGAAGATTCTGAAACAAATATTTATAGGATGAAAATAGAATCTGGTTCAGATTTAATAAATAAATCATTAGGTAATATATTGTTATCAAATCGCACCGGTATGCGAGTTATATCTATTAGGAGAGATTTAACTTGGATATATGGTCCAAATAAGGATACAATTATATTAGAAGGAGATGTCCTTATAGTTAAAGGTACAGAAGCAGGTTATGATATTTTAAATAAACTAGCTAAGAATGAAATAACATTAGATGAAATATAAAACTAATTTTTTAAATTAAAAAGTGATAAAATGTATGTAGGTGATATTGGTGAAGAAAATAAGTCTATTGATGAAGATACGTCAATCTATCACCAATTTAACAAAATCTACTCCGCATTTTATAAATCAAAAAGTAATTAAAGATAATAATTTTTTTAAATTTTCTTACTCTATAATTAAACAAAGTTTATTAGCATTAATAATATGTGCTATTGGAGATTTATGCGCTGGTTTAATTTTAGGAAACATGACTTCTTACTTAGCGGCTTGGCCAGGTTTATTAACTTTAGTTCCAGGAGCTATTGGTATGAGAGGTAATATTTTTGGATCATTTGGTTCAAGATTAGGCACTGATTTAAACATTGGTATGTTACCTCCTAAAATTGAAAAATCTAAAATTTTAAGTCAAAATATAATATCTTCTATGATATTAACAATGACATTATCTATATGTTTAGCATTTATTACAAAGATATTATGTGTAATTTTTAATTTACCTAGTATGTCAATTTTTGATTTTATATTAATATCATTCTTTGCAGGTCTTATATCTAGTGTTATTATGCTTCCTCTTTCAATGTTAATTTCATTAAAAAGTTTTCAACATGGTTGGGATCCAGATAATATTACTACTCCATTAATTGCTGCTTTTGGTGATCTTTTTACTTTACCATCTATAATACTATCAGTTCTTTTATTATCTAGTTTTCATAATATAACTGTTTTAAGAAATATAATTGCTATATTAGCTGTAATAATTGCTATTATTGGAATTTGTTATGGATTTAAATCAAATGATAAAGTAGGAACAATTGTTAAACAATCAACACCAGTTTTATTTATTTGTTCTATTTTAGGTAGTATTTCTGGTGGTATTTTAAATAGTTCAGCAGAAACTTTATTATCTAATCCAAGTTTATTAACTTTAGTTCCTTTATTTTCCGGTGAAAGTGGTAATTTAGTCAGTATTTTAGGAGCAAGATTGTCTTCAGGATTACATTTAGGTTTAATAGAACCTTCACGTAAGCCTGGGGCTAATGCTTTAAAAAATTTTGGTATTATTCTTATTTTAGCTATTATTATATATCCTGTTATTGGAATTTTAGCTGATTCTTCTTCATTAATTCTTGGAATTAATGGGGTTGGTTTTTTAAATATTGCTACAATTAGTTTTTTAGCTGGTATGGCGATGATTTTTATAATGATAGCTGTAGTATTCAATATATCCACAATATCTTATAGAAAAGGTTTAGATCCTGATAATATTGTTATTCCATTATCTACTAGTATCACTGATTCAATTTCTACTTTAATGTTAATTGTTGCATCAATGCTAATTTTAGGTTTATTTACAATATAATTTATATAATATTAAATTAAATCTATAATGTAACAATAAAAATATAAAAAGTATTACTTACTTTTTTTAAATTTTTTAATAAAAATAGTTATATTAATTTAATAGAAAATAGATAATAAAATTAATATAATTAATTAAAAATTTAAAATTATAATATTGGAGGAATTAAATGTCTGATACTGTTAGAACATGGCGTCATATTCAACAAAGATATAATCTTGTTGGATCTAAATGTATGAATTGTGGTAGAGTATTCTTTCCATCAAGAGTAATCTGTCCCGATTGCAGAAGAAAAGGAAAAATAGAAAGTTTTAAATTTTCAGGAAAAGGAAAAATATATAGTTTCTCTGTAGTTAGAACACCTACAGATGATTTTAAAAAATTATCTCCTTATGCTGTAGCTATAATAGAATTAGAAGAAGGAGCAAAATTAACAGCCCAATTAGTAGATTGTGACGTTGACAAATTAAAAATTGGCGATTCCGTTGAAATGGTATTTAGAAAAATACGTGAAGATGGACATGACGGAGTAATTTCTTATGGATTCAAGTTCAAACCTTCAAAATAATTTAGATTCTAAAACATTAAAAAAAGTAAATAAAAAAGCAAAAAATAACACTGCTATTTTATTAATAAGTCATGGAAGTACTTTACCTTATTCTGAACAAGTTTTTACAGAAATATGTAATAAATATAAACAAGTTTCAGGATTTGATGCTGAAGTTGGGTACATGAAGGTAGCTAAACCTTCACTTCCTCAAGCTATTAATAATTTAATAGAAAGAAACCCAAATTTGACAAATATTATTGCAGTACCTGTTTTTTTAGCTCCAGGAATACATACTAAAATTGATATTCCTACTATTTTAGGTTTAAATCCATTAGAAAAAGATCCAAGATGTCCTGATGGTAATTATCCAGAAGGTCATTATTTACATGATTTAGAAAGTATAAACTTTGATGGTGAAATTACTTTATTACAACCAATAGGTCCTGATGAATCTCTTCAAATTATTATTAATAATAGAATAAATGATGCATTATCTAATTCAAAATTAGATAAAAATTCAAAAACAGGAATATTATTAGTTAGTCACGGAAGTAGATTAAAATATAATAAAGAATTTATTACAGAAGTTCATAAACAATTCAATGAATCAACAGAGTATCCAAATACTTTTGGTTTCATGGAACTTGTAGAACCTGATATTCCAACATCAATTAATAAATTATTATTAAATAATACTATTGATAGATTAGTGGTTGTTCCTATATTTATTGCTCCTGGAATGCACACTACTCATGATATACCAACAATTTTAGGTTTACTAGAAAATCATCATGATCATGAACATAATCATTCACATAATCATCATCATGATTTAAATAAAATAAATTTTGATGGTGAAGTTTTATATCCTGAACCAATAGGTTCTGATGATGTACTTATAGATATATTAAAAAAGAAGGTTGAAAATGAACTCTGATATTGAAACTGGAATTTTATTATTATCTCATGGGAGTAGATTAAATCATGGGGAAGAAGTAATTAATGAATTAGCAGATATGTATCGGAAAACTACTAATAATAAAGTTGAAATTGGTTTTATGGAAATGCGAAAGCCAGATATTCCTCAAGCAGTAGCTAATTTAACTAATAATACTAATATTCAACGAATAATTGTAGTTCCAGTTTTTATTGCACATGGATTACATACTAAAAGGGATATTCCTAAAATATTAGGTTTAGTAGATGAAAATTTAGAATTGGATAATAATAACAATGAAATAGATGAACATCCTCATAATCACACACATAATCATCATAAACATGATATTGAAAAAGTTGATTTTAATGGGGAAATTATTTTCACTGATCCTTTAGGAGCGGATCCTTTAATTGTAAAAATTATTCAAAAAAGAGTAGATGAAGCATTACATAATTAAGTCTATTCAATTCTTTTTACTTTTTTTAGAAATATTTTTTTTATTTAATTCATACTATTTTTTAATATTTAACTTATTTTAATCCATAAAACTCCTTATTCTTATAACAAATTAATATAAGAATTTATATTATTAAAATATTAATTTACATATAATATAACTTTTTTAAATTTTTTCATTGCTCTTTTTTAATAAAATTTATTTAATTTAAATATAAATATAATAATATGGAATATAAGTCTTTAAATGTGTCAGCCCTTGGTGAAAAAGAATTAATTAATCGTATTATAAATAAAAATAATATGAATTCTAATTTAACTTTTAAAAATTATTTAGGGGATGATGCGGCAGTATTAAATATTAATACTAATCATTTGATAGCAACATCAGACATGCAAATTCAATCTCGCCATTTCCCAAAACAAATGTCACATTTTCAAATGGGATTTAAAGTAGTAACCGTTAATGTTAGTGATATTGCTGCAATGGGTGGAGAACCTATAGGATTTTTATTAAGCATGGCCATTCCAAAAATGTTAAAATTGTCTGATTTTGATGAAATAGTTGATGGTGTAATTTCCGCATGTAACTATTATAATCTTCCTTTAATTGGTGGTGATACTAATGAATCAGATGAAATTATACTTTCAGGCACTGCTTTAGGAAAAGTTAATAAAAATAAACAATTGTTAAAATCCGGATTTAAAAATGGAGATTTAGTTGCAATTTCAGGTAAATTAGGATTAGCTGCTTTAGGATTTGAACTTTTAAACGAATTTAACAAAACTGAGGATGATTTGATAAATTTAGCTATTTCTAAAGCATTAAATCCTAGATCTAAAATACAAGAAGGTCAAATATTAAAAGATTTTGCAAGTTCTGCTACAGATATTACTGATGGATTATCTGAAGAGTTATATGAATTATTTGATGCAGATCATTTAAAACACACATCTAATCATGGTATAAAAATTTATGAATCTAAATTACCTATTGATGAAAATTTTATTAAATTAGCTAATAAAATTAATCAAAATCCTTTAAAATTATTTTTCAATGTCGGTGAAGATTTTGAATTATTATTTACATTTGATAAAAGTTTAGTTGATGATTTATCTAAATTGATGGATTTCTATGTTATTGGTGAAATAAATGATTTAAATAAAATAGAAATTGTTTATTCAAATGGGGATGTTGAAACATTATCTAGAAAGGGTTACGAACATTTAAAATAAGGAGATATAGGTTATGAAAAAAGAGTCTTTATTTTATAAAAAATTATTAGATAATAATGTTCAATGTTGTTTATGTTTTAGAATGTGTAAAATTAAAGAAAATTGTTATGGTTTTTGTAAAACTCAAAAAAATATTAAAGGTAATTTATATACTTTAAATTATGGGGAAATATCTTCATATAATATAGATCCAATAGAAAAAAAACCATTGTATCATTTTTTACCTGGTTCAAATTCTTTTTCTGTTGGAAACTTTTCATGTAATATGTCATGTATGAACTGTCAGAACTATACTCTTTCACAAAATAATGGTGAAAATTTCATGGGAAATGATATTTCACCAAAAGACCTTGCTGAAATTGCAGTTGATTATCATTGCCCATCAATTGCTTGGACTTATAATGAACCTACTTTACAGTTACAATATGCTCAAGATACTGCTCAATTTTCTAAAAATTTTAATTTAAAAAATATCTTTATCACAAATGGTTTTATGAGTGATGAAGCATTGAATTATATATTGCCATATATTGATGCTTTTAATGTAGATTTAAAGTCAATGAGCAATGAATTCTATAAAAACGTATGTAATGCAAAATTAGATCCAATATTAGATAATATAAAAAAAATTTATAAAAATGGTAACCATATAGAAATAACAAATTTAATTATCCCTAATTACAATGATTCAGATGAAATGTTAAATGATTTAACAGATTTTATAATTAATGAATTAGGTAAAGAAGTACCAATTCACTTTTCAAGATTTTTCCCTTATTATAAAATGAAAAATATTAAACCAACACCTATTAAAAGTTTAATTAAAGCAAAAGAAATAGCTAAAAAAAAGGGGTTAGAATATGTGTATATTGGTAATATACCCCAAAATCAAAATACATATTGTCCAAATTGTGGTGAACTTTTAATAAAACGTAATGGTTATTTCATAGAAAATTTGAATAAAATAAAAGATAAAAAATGTTTAAATTGTAATTATGATTTAAATTTTGTTTTACAGTAAATATTGATTTTATAATTTTTTGATGATGTTATAATTAAAAAAGTTTAAGAGATAATATTTTATTCACTTAAACTAACTCTTTCAAATTTTTCTTCTTTTCCAAGAATTTTTGTGGCATCAACACCAATTTTAGTAGTTGTTCCATCAGGTAATGCTACAGGATCTAAAGATGAACCTCTAGCTTTAGGGATAATAATTATGTCATCATCACCTTTGACTCTAGTTGCAATAGCATACTCAACATCTTGAGGATCAAATATATTTATATCTTCATCAACAATAACCACATGTTTAAGGGAAGGATGTGCAGATAATGCAGCCATAATTACATTTTTTGCATCACCTTGTGTTTGTTTCTTAATAGATACAACTGCATGTAGCCAACAACAACCGCCTTCAGTTAAAACAACATTTTTCACTGTAGGTAACATATTTTTTATTGCTTTAAATATTCTAGGTTCTTGTGGGAGGCCTTGTAATAATTTATGTTCAAAACCTGCAGGTAAAATAGCATGATACATAGGATTATCTTTCTTTATATGCATTTTTGAAAGGGAAATGACTGGTTGATCTCTAATAACATCATAAGTATCAGTTAAATCAACAAAAGGACCTTCTTTAACTTTATCTTTTATTGAAATTTTACCTTCTAAAATAATATCTGCATCTGGAACATTTAAATCAGATTCTTCACATTTAACTAAACTTAAATCCCCATCTTTAAATGCATTAGCAATTTCCATTTCATCTTGCTCAATTGAGGGTCCAGTTGTTGAAGCAAGAAGAACTGCAGGGTCCATTCCTATAGCTATTGCAATATTTAAATCTTTCCCTAATTTTTCTGCTTTTTTAAAGTAAGTAAATAAATTTCTTGGAACAATTCGTATAGCTAATTTATTATTACTAAGGACTAACATTCTATGAATTGAAGCATTTTGAACTCCTGTTTCAGGATCTTTTGCAATAACAACACCTGCAGTAATATAAGCACCACCATCATTTTTATAGTGAGTTAATATTGGTAATTTACTTAAATCTGCTTTAATAGATGCATATTCATCTAAATTTTTAAAATTTGATATTTTTATTGGATTTTCACTAGCTTCAATAATTTTTTCAGTAATATTTTCAACTTTACAATTAATAGATTGGGCAATTTTTTCTCTGGTATTACATATTCCAGAAACGATTGGAATTTCATAACCTTTAATATTTGATAATAATACGGTATCTTTAGGATGTTCTCTTAAAATTTTTCCAGCTTCATATTTAGCACTAATTTCTTTATCAATTTTTATAACCACATCTTTTTCTGAGTTCATTGAATCAATTCCTATAATTCTGCATTTTTATATTTAATCCATTTTAAATTTTCTTTAATTTTCTCATTAGATATTCCTAAAATTTCTCCAGCTAAAATTGCTGCATTTCTACCATTATCTGTACCTACAGTACCAACAGGAACACCAGGCGGCATTTGGACCATAGTAAATAAAGCATCATGAACATCATCGTTATTAGAACAAGGAACACCAATCACTGGTTTTTCACTTAAAGCAACTATTGATCCTGTGACAAGAGCAGAAAGTCCACTAACAGCAATAAATAATTTAACATTTTCCATTTTTTTCATATAATCTTCAAACTTATCAGCATATCTAATTGGAGAAATAATAGCTAAATCATAACTAATACCCATTCTATCCAATACACTAGTAACTTTTTTTGCAGTTTTTAAGTCAGTATAACTTCCAGCAATTATAGAAATAAGGGGAGCATCATTTAATTTTTCAACATTACTTGTAGCATGTTTATTTTCTTGATTAGCTAAAAATTCTTTATCTATATAATCTCCATTAAGTTTACTTAAAACTTCCTTTTCTCCTATTCGAACTTTTTCCTGATATGCTAATCTTAATTTAGATATATTTTCTTTAACTTCATTATCATGTGTAGCAATAATTTGCCCTGCAAGTATAGCACCATTATCTCCTCTATCAATCCCAACAGTAGCTACAGGAGCTGGAAAAGGCATTTGGCTGCAAGCATATAACGCATCTAAACCACCTAATTTAGCATTAACAGGTACACCAATAACAGGTTTATAAGTATATGCAGCAATAGCTCCAGGTAAATGAGCTGCTAATCCTGCAATTCCAATAAATACTTCAACACCTTTATTGGTTGCATCCACTACTAATTCTTTAACTTTATCATGTGTTCTATGAGCTGATGCTACTTTTACACTATAAGGTATTTTTAATTTTTCTAAAACGCTTGTGCTTTTTTCAGCTATTTTAATATCTGATGCACTACCTAAAATTATCATTACTTTTGGAGTCATCTATTCCACCTTTAAAATATTAATTTATTATTTATTTAATTTATTATTTATTAATGTTGAATTTTACAAATTTAAAATAATAATTTGTTTAAATAATCATAGATAATTGAATTCGTTTTCTATCTAAATCAACATTCAATACTCTAACATCTACAATATCCCCAACACTTACAATATCTAATGGATGATTTACAAATTTATTTTCAACTAATTCAGAAATATGAACTAATCCGTCTTGATGAACACCTATATCTACAAAAGCTCCAAAGTCAACAATATTTCTAACAGTTCCTTGCAATATCATACCTTCTTCTAAGTTTTCTAATTCTAAAACATCACTTCTAAGAATAGGTTTGGGCATTTCTTCTCTAGGATCTCTTCCTGGTTTTTTAAGTTCTTTAACAATATCTATTAATGTAATATTTCCAATATTTAATTTTTCAGAAAGTTCTTCATAGTTTAAATCATTTAAATCAAGATTTTTTGAACCAATATCATTTAAAGAGTATCCTAAATATTTTAATAAATTTTTAGTTGCTTTATAAGATTCAGGATGAACACTTGTGCTATCTAATGGATTTTCACTATTAATAACTTTTAAAAATCCTGCGCATTGTTCATAAGCTTTGGGACCAAGACCTGGAACATTTAAAAGTTCCTTTCTATTACTAAAAATTCCATTCTCTTCCCTATACTTCACAATATTCTTTGCAACAGATTTACTAATACCTGACACATGTTTTAAAAGAGAAACAGAAGCTGTATTTAAATCAACACCAACATTATTCACAGATTTATCAACTACAAAATTTAAAGAGTCACTTAATTTTTTTTGATTCATATCATGTTGATATTGCCCAACACCAATTGATTTTGGATCAATTTTAACTAATTCAGACAATGGGTCTTGTAAACGTCTAGCAATAGAGATTGCACTTCTTTCTCCAACATCATATTCTGGAAACTCTTCAGTAGCTAATTTACTGGCAGAATAAACAGAAGCTCCTGCTTCACTAACAATAACATACTGCACATCTTTGTTTATCTCTTGAATTAATTGAGTAATTACAATTTCAGATTCTCTAGAGGCGGTACCATTTCCTAATGCAATTAAATCAATATCATACTTTTTAATTAAATCTTTTACAATACTTTTTGTTTCTACTATTTTATTTTTAGGTTCAGTTGGAAAAACAACACAGGTATCTAATGCTTTACCTGTTTTATCAACTACTGCTAATTTACATCCTGTTCTAAATCCTGGATCCCAACCTAAAACAGTTTTTCCAATAATTGGATTTTGCATTAATAATTGTTCTAAATTTTCTGAAAAAACTTTAATAGAACTTTCTTCTGCTCTTTCTATTAATTCATTCCTTATTTCTCTTTCAATTGCTGAAGCAATTAATCTTTTATAAGAATCTAAAATACTTTCCTCTAAAATTTTCTCAGTATATTTATTATATTCTGGTTGAGTGATTTTTTCACTTTTATTTAATAAGACATGTCTTTTTAAATAACTAAAAATATCTTCTTCTGGTGTTTTTATTTTTATTTTAAGAACTTTTTCATTTTCTCCTCGGTTGATAGCTAAAATTCTATGATTTGCAATTTTATCTAAAGGTTCATTATAATTATAATACATTTCATATTCAGATTCAACATCTTTATCTTTAGCATTAATTTCTAATTCCCCATCCTCAAAACTAACTTGACGAATTAAAGATCTAAATTGGGCATTGTCTGAAATTTTTTCAGCAATAATATCTTTAGCCCCATTTATAGCATCCTCTGTTGTTTTAACATTTAATTCTTCAGATAAATAATTCATAGCTATTTTATCAACTGGAACATCTATTTCCTGTTTTAAAATTGTATCAGCTAACGGTTCAAGTCCTTTTTCTTTAGCTATTGTTGCTCTAGTTCTTCTTTTAGGTTTATATGGACGATAAATATCATCTAATTCGACTAAAGTTTTAGCATTGGTGATTGTTTTAGCCAATTCTTCTGTTAACTTTCCTTGTTCATCAATAACTTTAATTATTTTTTCTTTTTTAGATTCTAAGTTACGTAAATATTCTAATCTTTCATTAAAATTTCTCAAAGTTTCATCGTCTAATGAGCCTGTTACTTCTTTACGATATCTAGCTATAAAAGGAATACTATTCCCATCATCAATGAGGTTTATAACCGCATTACTTTGCCAATTTTTAATATTTAATTCTTCAGATAATGTTTCAGCAATCATATAATAATTATCTCCTAATAAAAAGTAATATACTAAAATTTATATTATATATTTTTATCATTTCATATTTTTATAATTAATAAAAATTAGTTTGATTAATAATATTTATTTAAAAAAAGTATCCTTATAGTTTATTATTTTAATTATAAATTCCAAATTTTTTTACAATATATTTTTATATATAAAAAAATATTTTTGATAATTATTTAAACTTTTTAGTATAAACATACAGTAAAAAAATTAATGATTAAAAATCCATAAAAATAAGTTAAAATTATTATAAAATTTAATTTCATATTAAAATCAATGATAAGTAATAAAAAGTTATTAAGAATCCAATAAGTAAACTAATGCATAATAGCCTTTAGTAGATATTATTCCTTTAAAATCACCATTTAAAATCACTTCTAAATCATTAATATGATTTTCACTAATTTCTAATTGATATATCAATTTATTAGATATAATATAAATTTTTTTATCATCAATTTGATATTCAAAATTAATTTCAGGGAAATTTTCATTGATATAATATTTTAATTTTTCTTCTTTATCTTTTGTTAAGGTTATAATTTTTATTCCCCACTTATATATTAGAAAATTTTATAATCTTTTATAGTTTTATATTATATAAATAAAATTTTTTTAATAAAATTTTTATTTAAATTTATTTTCTTGAATAATGTTTAAAATTTTAAAGCATAATCTTCATTATTTTATATTAAATTACCTTAATTATATATTTTAATTTATACTTTATATAACTTTCGGAATTCATCGAACAGATTTTTTTTAAGAAATATTTTTTTAAAAATTATCTAATCTATAATAAACTTTTTAAATTTCTAAAATAAATATATTAAAATAGATAAATTTTTTGATATATAATAATAAAGTTGAGGTAAGAAAATAATGTCCTGGTTTATAGTTTTAATTGTATTTTTATTAGCATCAATTAAAACTACAAATAATAAAAACCCATCTGTTTCTGTTGTAATACCTGCTTATAATGAAGAAAAAACAGTTGCTAAAATTGTAACGGTAATAAAAAAAATAGATTATGTTAATGAAATTTTAGTAGTTGATGATGGATCCACAGATAATACTGTAAAAGAAGCTATGTCTGCAGGATCTAAAGTTATAAGTCATAAATCAAACTTAGGTAAAGGTGCTGCAATTAAAACAGGTTTTAAAAATACAAAATCAGATATAGTTGCATTTATAGATGCTGACATATCTAATCTCACCTCAAAAAAAGTTGATAATATAATTAAGCCTATACTAGAAGGAAAAACAGATATAACAAAAACAAAATTTGCAAGAGAAAGTGGGAGAGTAACAGAGCTTACCGCGAAACCATTGCTAAAATTTTTCTTCCCAGAAATAGTATTTGAACAACCATTAAGTGGACAATTTGCAGGAAAAAGAACTGCATTAAATAAAATAAAGTTTGAAGAAGATTATGGTGTGGATGTAGGTATTGTTTTAGATGCAGATGTGCATGGAATTCGAATTCAAGAAGTAGACATCGGAAACATCAAACATGACATGTCCCCATTATCAGATCTTAATAAAATGGCTAATGAAGTTGTTAGAACAATTATTAATAGGGCGGTTGAATACGGCCGTGTGACAATGATGGATACTCTTGGAAATTATATAAGAATGGCTATCATGGGTCTTTCACTTATAATTTTAGGTCTTTTCACAATATTTTTTGTTCAACCCATACCATTATTTTTAGGTTCTATAATTGCAGTTATAGGTGTGATACTAACAATTTATTATGTAATCAAATTAGTGTCCAAATCTTTTAATATTCTTAAAAAAGGATCTAGGGGATCAATATTAAAATCTTTTCTTAAAATGCATTTCCCATTTTTAGTGTGTGGATTAATCTTAATTTTAATGTTAACAACATTTATGAGTGCAACAACTATTAATGATGGGGTGATTTCAGTAGAACCAACTTCTAGAAATCTTATAATATTTTCACATCCTGACCAACAACAAACAATATCTGTTAGAGGGCCGTATACAGTTGATAGTGCTATTGAAAATGAAACAAATTTTATAAGGGTTCCACAGGATGCTTTAACTACTATGCAAATGGACATTGGTGATACGATTGAGCTTGGTGATACAACCTATTCAGTGAATGAAACTAGGCCAGGTGAAGCAAATACTTTAAGAATACCATCGGATGCTCGAAGATATTTAGATGTTAGTTCAGGAGATGTAATATCTAACAGTCGTTTAAATAGAATATTTGATTCTTCAATTGTTTCTCATACAATTAATTCATCAAATCTAAACAATTCAACAGTTTTAAAGGAGAATTTCCAAATATTTGCTCATAAATCTAATGAAACAGAAGTAAATATAACGTTAAATGGAAAACATATTAAAACTATTTCTGGATCATTTAAAAATGACTCACAATATACTGTCTCAGATAATGGAAATATAATAGGAATGTTTAATGGTAAAAATATTAAGAATAATGAAACTTTAAAATTTTATAGTGGGAATAATGTTATTGAATTATCTTTTGATGATTCTATGAATGAAACTACATCTTCACAATTTTTATCATCAAATAAAAATTCGTTTATAGAATTTTATACAAATTAAAAAAAGTTTAAATTTAAAATATTTCACTATAAAAATTTTTTTTATAGTGAATAATATAATATATAAAAAAATAGTAAAAAATTAATCTTTATATACTTTAACTGCTTCTTCATGGTCATTATAGAGGCCTAAAGCAGCTAAAGCTCCTATTTTTCCTTGATCACCAGTAACACTAATTAATGGAATGTTTAATTTTTTAGCTACATCTTCGGCTGTTTTTATGTTCATCATTCCTTTTTTAGTATTTATTGCATATTCTCTTAATTTTTTAGGTATTTTTAAACCTTCTAATACGGCTATAGCTGTTTTATCTGATAAAGTATCTCTTTTAAGAATTTCTATAATTCTATTAATTAATTTTTCTTTTTGTTCGGGTAAAACAGCAAAAGTTAATGCAATAGAAACACAATTTTGAGTTTTATGTGGATTATTTGGATATAATTGAACAATAATATGATCTAAATATTCAAAACCTTCTTTTTTGAGTTCCATCCCAACATTATGTGCCATTGTCCATGTTGCTCCAGAATCCTTAGTATCTGTATCATCAATACCAATAACAATTTTTTCCATTTTTGGGGTTATTACAGCGGCTTTTCCAATTTTGGATCCACCACCTATTTCAATTAATTCAACTCTTTTAACTCCATCACCCATACCTCTACACATAGCAGCTCCAACACCTGCACCAGCAAGTCCAGTATGAACAATTTTTACTTCATTACCACTAACACTAACTTCTTCAATACCTGCAGCATTAAAACTAGCTTTTAAATTAATAGGCTTTTTCCCAACTTTACAAGTGAAAACATGTCTATTTCCATCTCTATAAGCATTAGTAATTAATTCGCTACTGTTTTTGTATTGGTGCATTAACCAGTGGGAACCAGATACACATGGATGAAATTCAACAAGTTCAACAGTGTTTCCATCTACCATGGTTATTTCTTTTTCATATGGTGCTACCCATGGATCATTGAATTTTTTCTTTAAATCATTAGGTTTTAAAATTTCCATAATATCATTCTAATAATGTTAAATAAATAAAAAAAATATTATTAATTAAATTTATATTTCTTCTAATCTCATACACATCTTAACTGCAGCTTCTACAGCTTTTTTACCATAATTTATACGTTTATGTGCATCTAATCTAGTCATACCTGGGCCACTAATACCTAAAGCTACAGGTTTGTTATAATCTAAAGATAAATCTGTTATTTTACGAGATGCTTGTTGTGCAACAATTTGATCGTGATTTGTTGCCCCTTCGATTACAGCACCTAATGTAATAACTGCATTAATATCATCTTTTTCTAATAATTTTTTAATAGCTAAAGGCATATCAAAAACACCAGGAACTATAATTACTTTTGTTATTTCAGCATTAAGAACTTTAGCTTCTTCTTTAGCTAAGTCTAACATCATTTTAGTTAAATCAAAATTAAATTCAGCAACAACTGCACCAATATTATATTTTGCCATATTTTATTCCTCCAATCATTTAAATTAATTCATTTATGCTAACATTAATAAGAATCCAGCTACAGCACTGAATACCATAATTAATATAATAAATATTGCAATAATTTTCATCCTATCCATAATTATCTCCTCAAAATTTGTTAAAATAATACTAAAAGAAAAATTTCTTTTAAAAAAATTCACATATAAATATATCTTATATTTTTAATTAATTTTATTTATAATATTAACTAAAAAAATAAAAAATTATCAAATTTATAATTTAATTTTTTTTATCTAAAAACTTTTTAAAAATTTAATGCTCTATCCAACTTAATTTTTCTCATTTTAAAAAAATTTAGTATGTTCTATATATATGATTTATTTAATTTTAATAATTCTATTTTAACTGCTTCAGCCATTTCATCAGTTGTTGAATTTCCATTTAAATCAGGAGTTAAATTTTTACTTTCTTTTAAAACTTTTAAAATACTTTTATCTAAATTTTCAGCTTCTTCAGTTTCTCCTAAATAGTTAAGCATCATAACAGCAGAAAGCAGCATTGCTAAAGGGTTAGCTATTCCTTTTCCAGCAATATCTGGAGCGGATCCATGCACTGGTTCAAAAAGAGCCCCATTTTCACCAATATTTGCTGAAGGAATAAGTCCTAATCCTCCTACAAGACCAGCACCTTCATCAGATAATATGTCCCCAAAAAGATTAGTTGTTACTAAAACTTCAAATGTTTTTGGTTGAGTTATAAGATACATTGCTGTTGCATCAACATAAAAATCTTCTGCATCAATACCTTTATCTTTATAATTTTCAGCAGTTTCATAAAAAATTTTTTTAAACAAACCATCTGTTTTTTTTAAAACATTAGCTTTATGAACACCCGTAACTTTACTTTTTCCATGTTTTAGCGCATATTTAAATGCATAATCACAAATTCTTGATTCAGCTTGTCTAGTGATTATTCTTTTCGCTTCTGCTCCATTTTCTGTATATTTTTCTTCATCTTGTTTATATAATCCTTCCGTATTTTCTCTAACAATCATAAAATCTATATCCTCAAAAAGTGCATTTGTCCCAGGATATGATTTAACTGGACGTAAATTAGCGAATAATTCCATTTCTTGACGTAATTTAACTATAACATCTGCTGCAGTTTCTCCAGCAGCACCAAATAAACAAGCATCAGATTTTTTACATAATTGTATTGTTTTTTCAGGTAAAGGTTCTCCATTTATTTCTAAACATTCATCACCTGCTTCAGCAAAAGTATAATTTAAATTTAAATTTAAAGCATCTAAAACAGATAATGTTGCTTTCATGACTTCTTTTCCTATTCCATCTCCAGGAATTACAGTAATATTATACATATATCCACCTAATGTAATTTTTTAAAGTTTTTTTATTTATTTAATTTTATATTAAAAGTAAATATTTTAAAATTTTTTAATTTTTATTTTAAATTAATAAAAAAAATTAAAGTTGATTTTGATTTTTAAGATAATTAATCAAACCATTATTTTTAAGTATATTTAACATAAAAGGAGGTAATTTCTTAAATTTAAAAGTTTTTCCAGATTCTGTAATTATTAATCCATCTTTAAAATCTATTTCTAATTCTTCCCCTTCTTCTATATACTCACTTATATTGGGGGTTTCAAGAAGAGGTAAACCAATATTAATTGAATTTCTATAAAATATTCTTGCAAAAGATTCTGCAATTATAACATTAATACCTGAATTTTTAATAGCTATAGGGGCATGCTCTCGAGATGAACCACATCCAAAATTTTTTCCAGCAACAATAAAATCACCTTTATTAACTTTATCTTTAAAATTTGGACATATACCTTCCATACAATGTTTAGACAAAGTTTCTTCATCTGTATATATCAAATATCTTCCAGGAAGAATTATATCAGTGTCAATATCATTTCCAAATTTCCAAACTTTTCCTTTCATAATATCTATTCCTATTCATTGGGATTAGTTATTCGCCCTTCAATTGCTGATGCTGCTGCAGTTGAAGGTGAGCATAAATAAACTTTACCTTCTGGACTACCTTGACGCCCTTTAAAATTTCTATTTGATGTACTGAGACTTATTTCATCAGGCCCAATTAATCCAGTATGCCCTCCTAAACAAGGACCACAACATGGATTCATCACAAGAGCATTTGCTTCTATGAATATTTTTATTAATCCTTCGTCCAATGCTTTAGAATAAGTTTCTCTAGATGCAGGATAAATTAACATTCTTGTATTTTTTGCAACTTTTTTCCCTTTTAAAATTTTTGCAGCATCTCTTAAATCTGAAATTCTTCCATTAGTACATGATCCTAAAAATACCTGATCTAATTCAACATCAACTTCACTCACAGGTTTAACATTATCTACATTATTAGGACAAGCAACTTGAGGTTCAAGATTATTAACTTCAAAATCTATAACTTTTAAAGAAGCTGCATCCTTATCTGTTTTATATATTTTAAAATTTTTATTGGAATGTTTTTTAACATAATTAACAGTTTTTTCATCAGGTTCAATTAATCCAGTTTTTCCTCCCATTTCAACAGCCATATTTGATAAAACCATTCTATCTGATATATCCATATCTTTAATTGTAGAACCTGAAAATTCACAAGATTTATATGTTGCACCATCAGCCCCAATATCCCCAATTATTTTTAAAATAACATCTTTAGAGCATACATTATCTTTTAGTGTTCCTTCAATATTGAATTGAATTGTTTCAGGGACTTTAAACCATAATTTTCCTGTTGATAATACCATTGCCATATCTGTAGATCCAATACCAGTTGAAAAAGCCCCAAAAGCACCATGGGTACAAGTATGGGAGTCTGCCCCAACAACAATTTCTCCAGGCACAATATGACCAAATTCCGGAAGAATTTGGTGACAAACTCCTTCATTTACATCGTAAAAATTTTTAATATTTTGTTTTTTTACAAAATCTCTCATTAAAATATGATTATTAGCAGAAGTCAAAGAGTCTGCTGGTACTTGATGATCAAATGGAATTACTACTTTATTCTTATCCCAAACTTTTTCAGTTCCAATTTTATTAAAAGATTCAATAGCTAAAGGTCCAGTTAAATCATGCATCATAGCTATATCTATATCAGCAATTACAATTTCACCAGCATCTACTCTATTTTTTTGTGATGCTTTAGCTAGAATTTTTTCAGACATTGTCATTGACATAAATTAACTCTCCATTAAATACAATTCCAATTAAATTTTATATAAATTACCAAAATTATAAAGAGTTATATTATTAGGAACATCTTCAATAATGTTTTTTGTATCAAATATTATAGGATTTTTCATATTATTAAAAATATAATCATAATCTAAGTTTTTAAATTGATCATGATCTGATAAAATTAAACAAAGTGAAGCATCTTTTGTAGCATCTTCAAAACTTTCATAATTATCATTTTCCACATGAGGATCATGAATGGACAAAGTATATTTGTTTTTTAAAAGATTAATAATCTCAAAAGCCGGACTTTCTCTTGTATCTCCTGTGTTTCCTTTATAAGAAACTCCTAAAATAGCAATTTTTGCATCTTTTTCAGTATCTAAAATTTTTTCAACATATTCAGATACAAAAGATGGCATACTTTTATTAGTATCTCTAGCTAATTTAATTATTTTAGCTGTATCTGGAGCTAAAGCATAGATAAAGTAAGGATCAATTGCTAAACAGTGTCCACCTACTCCAGGTCCAGGTGAATGAATATTTACTCTAGGATGTTTGTTTGCTAATTTTATAACATCTAATGCATTCACACCTATTTCAGCACTAATTTTAGCTAACTCATTAGCTAATGCAATATTAACATCTCTAAAAGTGTTTTCCATACATTTTGATAATTCAGCAGTTTTTGCTTCAGTTTTCATTATATTTCCTTTAACAAAAATTGAGTATACTTCAGCTGCTTTGTCACTACATAATGGAGTTATTCCACCTACAATTCTATCATTATTGATTAATTCGTTTATAATTTGTCCTGGAAGAACTCTTTCAGGGCAATGTGCTAAATAAATGTCTTCCCCAATAATAAATCCTTTATCTTCAAATATAGGTTTTATAATATTATCTGTTGACATAGGTGCAATAGTTGATTCTACAATAATTGTATTACCTTTTTCAACATAGTCTAAAATTTCATTACAAGCTGCTATAACATAACTTAAATCACAACTATAATTCTCTTTTATATATGGGGTAGGAACAGTAATTATGAAAACATCGGATTTTTCAGGGTTCATTGAAGCATGATAAACATTTTTTTCAACAGCTTTCTTTATTATGTCCCCAATTCCAGGTTCCTCTATATGTATTTTACCTTTATTCAGATTATTAACAATTTCTTCATCAATATCTACTCCTAAAACATTACATCCATTTTTAGCAAAAAGAGCAGCAGTTGGAAGTCCGATATAACCTTGTCCTATTATACAAATTTTCATTTTCACTACCAGCTATTAAATTTATTTGTTTTTTAATTTAGATTAAAAAGATTATTTTAAATCAATTAAATATTTAATTTATTAATAAATATATTTATTTAATTATTTTTTTCTTAAAATTTATAAAACTATATAAATTTTAAATTATTTAATTTATCAATTTTAACATTATTATTTGAGCAAAATTTATACAATATTAATATAATAAATTGTATTAATATAATTATAGAAAAATTTTAAAAAAAGTAATAAAATTTAGAAGGTTTTTTCATGAGAATATTAATAACCGGTGCAAGTGGAATGTTAGGTCATGATTTACAAAGAACTTTGAAAAATCATGAATTAATATTATATAACTCTAAAAATTTAGATATTACAAATAAAAATTTAGTTATTGAAAAAATTAATGAAATGAAACCAGATATTTTGATAAATTCTGCAGCTTATACTAATGTCGATGATTGTGAAACAAATTATGAAGAAGCTCATAAAGTGAATGCATTAGGTCCTAAAAATTTAGCTACTGTTTGTAAAGATTTAAAAATTCCATTAGTACATATTAGCACAGATTATGTCTTTGATGGTAAAAAAACCGAACCACTTAAAGAAAATGATAATTTGGGCCCCCAAACAGCTTATGGAAAAACTAAGTTAGAGGGTGAACAATTTATTCAAAAAATACTTGATGAATACTTTATTATACGTACAGCATGGCTATATGGTTGTGAGGGTAATAATTTTGTTAAAACAATGTTAAATTTATCAAAATCCCATAATGAAATAAATGTTGTAAATGATCAGATAGGATCACCAACATTTACTTATGATTTAGCTAAAGGAATTTCAGAAATTATTAAAACAGATAAATATGGTGTTTACCATTTAACAAATTCAGGTAGCTGTTCTTGGTATGAATTTTCAAAAGAGATTTTTAAGCTTGCAAATATAAATGTTAAAGTAACACCAGTTACAACCGAAGAATTCCCAAGACCTGCACCAAGACCAAAATATTCTGTCTTAAGCAATGATAAATGGATTAAACAGGGTTTTAAACCTTTAAGAAATTATAAAGAAGCATTAAAAGAATATTTACTAACTTGTTGAATTTAAATTTTTATAAAAAAAGTGAAAATTATGAATATGAATGATAAAAATTATTGGCAACATAGATTTGAAACTGACTGGGAAGAAGCTCACGGCCCAGAACAGTCTTTTCTCCATTATCAAATTCTAATTGAAAGATTACCTAAATGGTTAAAAAAAGAAATAAAAAAATATAATTACTCTTTATGTGATATGGGTTGTGGAATGGGTGAAGGATCTCAATTATTGCATGAAAATTTTCCAGAATCAAATGTTATCGGTGTGGATTTCGCACGAGCAGCAATAGAAAAAGCTAATAACAATTATAAAAATCATAAAGTTTCTTTTATATGTGATGATATTTTTGACATAGATAAAAACTTTGATGTAATAATTACTTCTCATACCTTAGAACACTTTAAAGATCCATTCTTTATTGCTAAAAAATTATCAAAAAAATGTAAATATTTAATTATTGCTGTTCCTTTCCGAGAAAATCCATTGTATGAAGAACATTTATTCTATTTTGATTATGATTCATTTCCATTAAGTTTGGATTCTAAACAATTATTATTTTATAAAGAAGTAGAACCAACTTTTTTTGATGCTGGAAACTATTTTTTAAAAGAGCAAATTATAGTTGTTTATGGGGACAATACTCCTTCCAAAAATTTTTCTCTTAATGAATTAAATAATTTGAATTATGATGAAAAATGGGAAATGAGAGGTAAATTAGATCAAGAATTAAGATTAAAAAATGAAACAATAAGTCATTTAAATCAGAAATTAAAAATAAAAGATGATGAATTAAGTCATTTAAATCATGAAATTAATGAGTTTAAAAATAGAAAAGCAATTAAATGGGCTAATAAAATAAAAAAATTATAAATAGTTTAAGAGGTTAAAAATGAAAGGAATAGTATTAGCTGGAGGATCAGGAACTCGTTTGTATCCAATTACTAAAGCGGTTTCAAAACAATTGTTACCATTATATGACAAACCAATGATTTATTATCCTATTTCTGTTTTGATGTTAGCAGGAATAAAAGAAATTTTAATTATTTCAACACCCCGAGATTTACCAATGTATAAAGATCTTTTAGGGGATGGTTCTGATTTAGGAATTTCATTTACATATAAAGAACAAGCACAACCTAAAGGTTTAGCAGAAGCTTTCATCATTGGTGAAGATTTCATTGGTGAAGATAATGTATGCTTAATTTTAGGAGATAATGTTTTTTATGGGCATAGATTAACTGAAATTTTAGAAAAAGCTACAAAATTAAAAGAAGGTGCTGTTATATTTGGTTATTATACAAATAACCCCGAAGCATTTGGTGTAGTTGAATTTGATAATAACGGAAACGTATTATCTGTAGAAGAAAAACCAAAAAATCCTAAATCTAATTATATTGTTCCTGGGCTTTATTTTTATGATAATAATGTTATTGAAATAGCTAAAAAAGTTAAACCTTCAGACAGGGGTGAAGTAGAAATAACATCAATAAATGAAGCTTATTTAAATCAAAATAAATTAAAAGTTGAATTACTTGGAAGAGGAATGGCTTGGTTAGATACTGGTACACATGTAGGTTTACTTGAAGCAGGAAATTTTATTGAAACAATTCAAAAAAGACAAAGTCTTTATATTGCATGTTTAGAAGAAATAGCTTTTAATAAAGGATATATTTCTAAAGAAAAACTATTAGAATTAGCTGAACCATTGAAAAAAACAGATTATGGTCAATATTTAATTAATTTAGCTAAAAAATCATAAATTTTAGGATAATGATAATATGGGAAAATTTAAAATTATAAAAAAAGAAATTGAGGATGTTTTCACAGTAGAACCAACAGTTTTTGGTGATGACCGAGGATATTTCATGGAAACTTACAATGAAAATGATTTTAAAGATCAAGGAATAAATTTAACATTTGTTCAAGATAATCAATCAAAATCAACCAAAGGAGTATTAAGAGGTTTACATTTCCAATATAACCATCCTCAAGGGAAATTAGTTCGAGTAATCCGAGGAAAAGTTTTCGATGTTGCGGTAGATTTGAGAAAAGATTCAAATACATACGGAAAATGGGTTGGTGAAACATTATCTGAAGATAACAAAAAACAATTATTCATTCCAAAAGGTTTTGCTCATGGATTTTTTGTAATTTCCGATGAAGCAGAATTTGTTTATAAATGTACAGATTTTTATGTTCCTGATGATGAAGGTGGAATTTTGTGGAATGACCCAGATATCGGTATAAAATGGCCATTAGATGAAATAAATGAAGAAGATATTCTTTTATCAGAAAAAGATCAAAACTGGAAATTAATGAAAGATACTGAAACAAATTTTTAAAAACAATATAAGGGATATATATGACTCAAATTTTAATTACAGGTGGAGCAGGATTTATTGGAAGTAATTTCATTAGATATATGATTGAAAAATATCCAAATTATAAATTCATAAATTTAGATGCTTTAACTTATTGTGGCAATCTTGAAAACTTAGAAGGAATAGAAAAAAACCCAAATTATAATTTTGTAAAAGGAAATATTACAGATAAAAAACTTATTGATAATTTAGTTTCTAAAGTTGATTACATTGTTAACTTTGCGGCTGAAAGCCATGTTGATAGAAGTATAAAAGATCCAGAGATATTTATTAAATCAAATATATTAGGAACACAAAATTTGTTAAATGCTGCAAAAAAACACAATATTAAAAAATTTTTACAAGTTTCTACTGATGAAGTTTATGGAAGTTTAGGGAAAACAGGATATTTTACAGAAGAAACACCCCTTCAACCTAATAGTCCATACTCAGCAACAAAAGCAAGTGCAGATTTAATGGTAAGAGCATATCATAACACATTTGATTTGCCTGTAAACATTACTAGATGTTCTAATAATTATGGTCCTTATCAATTTCCCGAAAAATTAATACCATTAATGATTTCTAATGCTTTAGAAGATGAACCTTTACCAATTTATGGTGATGGAAAGAATATTAGGGATTGGTTACATGTTTATGATCATTGTACAGCTATAGATTTAGTTCTTCATGAAGGAAAATTGGGAGAAATATACAATATTGGGGGACATAATGAAAAACAGAATATTGAGATTGTTAAATTAATTTTATCCGCTTTAAATAAAGATTATTCATTAATAAAGTTTGTCAATGACAGATTAGGTCATGATAAACGTTATGCTATTGATTCTAATAAAATTAGGACAGAATTAGGATGGAAGCCTAAATATACATTTGAAACCGGGATTGTTGAAACAATCAATTGGTATCTTGAAAATCAAAAATGGATGAATAAAGTAAAAAGTGGAGAATATCAAGAATATTATAAAAAAATGTATGGAAATACTTTGAAATAAAATAAAAATGTGATTAGATGACTTATAAAATCAGTGTAATAATCCCAGTATATAATGTAGAAAATTATATTAAAGAATGTTTAGATTCTGTAATAAATCAATCATTAGGGATAGAAAATATTGAAGTAATTGTTGTCAATGATTGCACTTTAGATAACAGTATGAGCATTGTTAATGAGTATGCAAATAAATATCCCTCAATTAAAATAATCGAGCAAGAAAAAAATCAAGGCTTAGGGCCTACTCGTAATCTGGGTTTAAAGTATGTTACTGCTGATTATGTCACATTCTTAGATAGTGATGACTATATCTCTGAAAATGCATATGAAAATTGCTTAAATTTATTTTTAACTAATGAAAATACAGATTTAGTAATCTATAAATATGAATTATTTAATCCTGATGGTGCAATCCCTCCAAAGGATATTCATCAAAAAATTTATGAAAAAGATCATATTATTACTAATTTAAATGATGTTCCAGAAATAATATTTGCAACAGCTTCTTGGAATAAGATTTATTCAAAGAAACTATTCCCTTATCTAAATTTTCCATCTATTTTATATGAAGATAATATAACTTCTGTCGAAACTTTAATAAATTCCAATAAAATCATTGTTACAACGGATTCAACATATCACTATCGCTACGAAGAAGATGGTTCCTCAATAACTCAATCAATTTCCAAAAAAAATAATGAAGATTTAGTAAGATGTATTCTTTTAATATTGGAAGTAAAAGATAATTGTCCCAAATATGAAGATTTAATATACTTTTTAGCTTTAAAATTTACTTATGATAATATATTTTGGATGTTAAATATTAATTTTACATTTGAGGATCAAAAAGAAATTTTCAATAACTTAAAAATTTTGTCTGATAAATTTCCTACAAGAATTTTAAATCTTTTTGAAAAAAATTTTCCAGAATATCCATTTTCAAATCAAGAAAAACTGCTTGATATGGGGAAAATGAATGCATTAGATTATTTAATAAAATATAAATTTTTTGATGAATATATAAACCCTATATATTTAAGTAATTTATACATTGATGTTGGGGAAGGTTTTAATGAAAAAGATAAAATTGTTTTAAAATATAGTTTAGATGAGATTATAGATTTAAAATTTAATGTGGAAAATTTTAATAAAATTGAAAACATACGTTTTGACCCAGTAGAGAATGCTTTTTGTCTTTGTCAAATTTTATCTATTACTTCAAATAATAAGAAATTTAAAGTAGGAAGATATAATTGTGAAAATGTATTAGATGAAAACAAACAAATTTTCACAACCCCTGACCCCGAATATTTGATTGTAGGCGATTTTGAAAACATTAAATATATTGAAATAAAATTCAAAATCGAAATTTTGTCTAATTCTCAAATTGGAGAACAATTTGTTTTAAAACAAAAAGAAATTGAAAATAATAATAATAAATTAATAAAAGCTTATTCTGATATAGGTGAAAAAGATAAGGCTATTAATGAAAAAGATAAGGCTTTGATTAATTTAAATCAAATAATAAATAATCAAAATGAAGAAATATCTAATCAAAAAGTAATCATTGAATCAAAAAATAATATAATTGAAGAAATGATTAATTCAAACTCTTGGAAAGTTACTAAACCATTACGTTCTATTATCGGGACATTTAAAAAGAAATAATTCTAAGAGATTAGTGGAGTATAAATTATTATGAATGATGTATCACAACTTAGCTTTCTTAAAAAATCAAAATTCAATGTTAAGAAAGCTTCCCTTTACGAAGAAGCATATAAAAAAATTTTAGACACAGATTTATTTGATAAAGAATTTTATTTAAATACTTATTATAATGTAGCTAAATCCGGAATTGATCCATTAACCCATTATTTATTTTATGGAGGCAATGAAGGAAAATATCCTAGCTTAAAATTTAATGGTAATAAATATTTAAATGCTTATCCCGAGATTATAGACTCTGGTATTAATCCCTTAGTTCATTATATTCTTAAAGGGCAATATGAAGGTAAAAAAACATTTCCTGTAAATTCTTTACAGTTACATGAAAAAATTTTGAAAAATAATTTACTCTATTTAAATAATTATGTTTTTGAGGT
>NZ_DAZC01000023.1:0-16102 GCF_002508845.1 Methanobrevibacter sp. UBA417 | reverse complement strand
CCAAGTACAGGACCAAGCCGAACAAAAATATCAGTGAGATTAGTCTTTTTTAATAAAATCATTTGCTCATCTTCAACTAATTTTGTAGCAAAAGATTTTCTAGCTTCTAAATCTAAATTATGATTATCAATAATATTAACAATAATATCTTTTTGAGTATTAAAAAGAGTACTTGACTTAACATGATTTTTAATTTCTTCAGGACTTGAAGAATTATCTACATCATTTAAAAGAGTTTCTAATTCTCTTTTTTTCATTGGCTTTCTAGTATATTTTTCATTAATTAATCCACCGATAGCCAATATAGATATTATTAAAAATAGGACTAAAAGCACTACAACAGGAGTAAGTAAACTTTCAGACACAATATGAATAAATGTAGTTAATATTTCAGTACCAACTATTATCATTATAAATTTTCTCCATTTTTTTATAAAAAATTAAAACAATATTTATATTATATTTATTGATTTTTCTTTAAACTATAATCATTAAGAAATACTCCTACAATGATTAATGATATAATTCCAATAATTAACATTATAACTTCATATGTCGGAGTTAATATTGTAAAAGGAGTAAAATCTTCATAATTTAACCCTTTAACACAATTAAAAGTCAAACCAAAGATCATGACTAAAATTGATTCTAAAATTATAAATTCACTAATTCCTCCAGGAATTTGTTTAATAGCATTTTTTAAAATCCATGAAGATAATATAGACATTATTAAAAATATTATAGAAACAATTCCAGCATTGAAAAATATTGAACTTTGAGGATTCCATATAGCAACTAATGAAAATATTAATGTAAATTGGCAGATTATGGTAATTAAAAGTATTAATGAGTTAATTTTTGCTTTAACCTCATTTTTATTCCATTTATATAAATAAAACATAATTAAAATTAAGAGAATTAATCCAACTGTAAATAGGACATATGGAATAATCTTACTAAAAAATGTTAATAAACTACCATAATTTAATGCAATTACAGACATGATAAATATTAATATTGAGTAAATAACCGAAAAGGTAATAGACTTTTTAAAATTTAATTTTGCAACATCCAACAATAATCCAAAGTTAATAGCAAATAAAATTAAAATAATTATTAAATAATACCAAATTAAATTTAACATTTTTTATCACATTTTTCTATTATAATATAATTTATTTAATCGGTAATATTATATAAAAGTTTTCTTAAATTTAAATTCTTTAAAAAAATATATTTAAAATTTATGAAGGTTAATATAAAAACAAAAGAGCGACTATGATTAAATATAAAAAATATTAATAAATATTAAATAATTAAAAGAATAAGACATTAAAAAGCTTTTTTTTAAATGGTTTTTTCATTAAAAGCCGAATCGGCATGTAATTAAATTCATAACGAAAATTATTCTATGAAAAATTTATACTAAAAAAATAAAAAAGAAAAAATATGAAAATTAAATTTAAATTTTTAAATCATTTTTCAAGAATCTTATGATGTACTCACGATAATAAAAACCAATTGCAATTATTATTAGTAATAATAAACTTGGAATACCTAAAACTCTAAATGAATCTTCATCTAAACTTAAAGCTTTTGTAACTGGAGAATTAGCAGCAGTTGAAGAAGCTTGTGATGTTTTACCTGCACTAGAAGAGCTACTAGAACTTGAACTAGAAGAACTACTAGAGCTTTCACCGCTAGAACTAGTACTTGAAATAGTATTACCAGTTAAACTCACACTACCACTAGAAGTTCCTGAATTAGAACCACTACTTGTACTAGAACCTTGAGATCCACTACCTGAATTAGTAGTTGTGCCATTACTATTATTATTAGAATTATTATTCTGATTTTGATTATTATTATCTTTCCATTCTTGAACATTAACATTAAATGATTCTGTTGAACCTCCAAAATTAACATTAGCTGAAGATCCCACTCCACCAGATACAGTGAAAGTTCCTGAACCTTGACTTACAGACATTTGTTGACCTACACCATTAACAAATACTGTAGCAACAAAACTTGCTAAATTTGTAACAATTTGTCCATTATAAGTATATATGACATTAAAAGTATTGGATCCTGATTGTGTTAAACTTGCTTGAATAATTCCTGCTTGAATTCTTGGACAAATAAATCCATTATTTGTATTTCCATTAAACCAATTAGCTCCAACAACAATTCCGCCAAGTTCTTCATAAATACTATCTCTAGCTTCTAAACAGTGCCCAGTTCCTTTTTGAAAAGCATTATATTCCAAAGTTAAACCTTTTGAAACTTTTTTATAATTTGCACCAAAATTGACACCAATATTTCCACCAGTGAAAGAGTTACTCACTATTTTAAAATTATTAGTCTCTGCATTAATATTGATACCATTTCCATTATCATTAAAAGTATTATTTTTAAGGTTTACATTAGATATAGAATTAAATACAATAGCATACTTTTTAGATACACCACCATTATTATTAAAGATATTATTTGTTATATTTAATGAATCTACATTTTTATCTACTTTAATTCCTTCTTCATTTGAATAAAATGTATTTTTTAATATTTCAATATTTTTGGAATTAGTTAAATATAAACCATCTATCTTGTTAAATGAGATATAATTCTTTTTTATAATAGAATTTTCAATATTATCTAAGTAAATACCGTTTTTAGCATTATTCGTAATCGTATTATTCATAATAAGTAAATTATGAGCATTTATTCCATAAATTCCATTTCCATTAGTGGAAATTATATTATTAATTATTGAAACATAATTAGCACCATTAATAAAAATTCCATCACCATCAGAAATAATTTTAAATCCTGTAATATTTGTACTAGATGCATTTTCAGTTACTGTAAAAACTGGATTATTAGATGAAGAATTAATAACTGTACCATAACTTACTAAGTTTGATGGTTTATTAATTATTAAATTTAATCCATGATAATAACTTCCATTAAAAATGAAAGTAGATCCTGCAGGTGATGAATCCAAAACATTTTGAATAAAATCATTGAATGTTTTATTTGAATTATTATATGATGATTGGTCTCCAATATAAACAATATTTGAACTATTTGAAATTAAATTTTCAGAAAGTATACTATTTGAATATTGAGTATTATTTTCATCAAGTGAAATATCAGACTCATTAGTTATATTAACTTGTGAATTTTGATTTAATATACTATTTAAACTTGAATTTGTAGAAATATTATTTTCATTTAATGGTTGTGCCATAACAAATCCTGTGTTTATTAATAATATAGTGAAAAATACCAATATGATTGATAATTTAGTAAATTTATTATTCAGGTTTTTCACCTCCTTAAAAAAATAAATTTTTAAATTCCACAAACTTATTACATTATATTAATATTTAATAAAATCTTTCTTTGATATACATATATATACCTTTCGAAAATAGTTAAACAATTTTTTTGAGGAAATATTAAAAATAATATTTTAAAATTAAAATTAAAATATGAAATTAAACGAATATATACAAATAAAAATAGCACTTATCTTATGTAAAATTGTTTAAAACCAATAATTTAATTTATTTATAAATATTTAAAAGAATTAATAATTAAATCATTCTAAAAATTCTTAGATTACAAATTCAAGAAATTTTTCATTGAAAAATATATTTATGGTCAAGTCTCAATTATTAAAAAAAATTTGTCAATCTAAATTTTTTCGAAAAACATTTATATTCATAACGTGTATATATAATTAATACTAATATTAATAAAAAATTTAAAGTAAAAAATAGTGGATATTTTTAAAGATTACAACTATTTTTTTATTCTGAAATTAAAGAATTTATATTCTTAAATATTGGATATTATTTATGGAAAAAATAATGATTAAAAATTATTTTTTTAGTAATATTAGTGTTAATTTTTAAAAAATTTAAATGGAGAAAAAAAATAATGGATTACAAAAAAATATTACTTCCATTAGTATTATTAGTATTATTAACTGTAACTGTCTCTGCTGTTTCTGCTGCAGATATAGCAAATGATACTACTGTTTCAAATGATGCTTCAAATTTAGCAATCAATGATGTATCAACTGTTTCAGCAAGTCAAAGTTATAATATAACATCTGGTTCTAATACTAGTACTATACAAGGAATAATTGATAATGCAAATGCTGGAGATAGTATTCAGTTTGCTGCAGGTGATTATAAAGATATTGATCAAGTAAACATTACTAAACAATTATATATTAGTGGTGCTGGAAACAACCAAACTAATATTTACGGTTTAGGTGATGGTAACAGTAACTCAATATTCAATATAATTGCAGGTAACACTACTACCCCTGATGGAACAACAATAAGTGGAATATCCTTCCACATGACACAAAACAATGCTTCTAAAGCAAATGATAATGGTTATGGAATTTACTCAAATAGTGTAAAAGATATAGCAATTTCTAACTGTTCCTTTTATAATGGAGCAAGTGGAGTTTACTTTGGTAGATGTACTAACTGTTTAGTAACAAATTGTTACTTCACAGGTGTAACAGAAAAAATAACTCACGACGGAAATAAAGAAAAAGGAGATAAAGCAGTAAACATAATGGGTGGTAACAATATCACCATTCAAAATAGTGTTGTTGAAGGAAATGTACTTGATGCAATATCTGTAGCATCTAATGCTCAATATGTTCAAGTTATTAACAATTACTTCTATAATGCTTCCTATGGAATGTACTTCGGTGGTGGAGTAGGTTACATAACAGTTAAAGGTAACACTTTTGATAGTGGAATAGCTGATGCAATTTCTCTTACCAAATCTGCAACCACAACAACTATTATAAACAACACATTCAAAAACTTAAAAGTTAACCAATGGGGAAGCACTGTTATTTACTCTGAAGCAAGTAACACCGCACATGGATACCCAAGCCCAATAGGTAATATAACAATTACAAATAATATATTCTCTGCAGCTGAAGGTCAAGACCCAGCTCAAATTACTGCATTTGAAATATACAACAAAGCTACATCCTTAGATGTAACTGGTGCAATCACATTAGCAAACAATGCATACAATAACGTTACACCATACAAATATTTCCAAGCAGATTGGGAAGGAAACAGTACTAATGGTACTGTAATCATAACTAACCCATACAGTAACACAAAATTAACCGCAGAAAACTTCACTGAAACTTATGGTGACGGACAAAACTTCACTGCTACCTTAACCGATAGTAACGGATACTACGTAGTAGGTCAACATATCGCATTAAACCTCAGCCGTAATGGTCAAAGTAAAGTTTACTGGACAACAACTGATGAAAACGGTCAAATCCAATTACCAATCAACTTATACATTGGAGATTACACTGTAACCTACAGTTTCGCAGGAAACACTAAATACAATGCAAGTATGGGAACTGCTAACATAGGAGTTAAAGCTCCTGAAAACAAAACCGTAACAGTCTTAACTGTTAACAATTTAACTGAAGTTTATGGTGCTGCTCAAAACTTAACCGGTACATTAACTGCAAACGGCGGAGCACTTGTAGGTCAACATGTTGCAATAAAACTCACCAACAGTAACGGACAAAGCAAAGTATACTGGAGAACTACTGATACAACAGGATCATACCAAATCCCAATCGAATTATACGCAGGTAGTTACACAGTAAACGTTTCATATGAAGGAACCAGCTATTACACATCCTCATCTGTTGACGGTACTATTACTGTAACAAATGCTTAAATAAAATAAAAATCTTTATATTCTGATAAATAGAACTAATTAATAGTTCTGTTTTTATCAGAATATTTTTTTTCAAAAAAACTTAACATGTGTTATAAAATTTTAATATAAATAAAAAAATTTGAGGATAAATAATGGAGAAAAAAATATTCTTATTAATATCTTTAACTTTATTAATTTCTATATTTTCTATAAGCTCTGTGATGGCTGCAGATATTAATAATACAGCAAGTTACTCAAGTATTAATCAAGATATTAATAATACAAATATTAATCAAGAGATATCTGCAAATTCAATAAATACAATAACAGAATCACAGGATATTAATGAATCAACTAATAATTATAAACTTGGAACAAGTAATGGAACAACTTACATAGTAGATGGTTCAAGTAAAAATCAGATGGACAATCCAACTATTCAAGATACTATTAACAAAGCAAATGCTGGAGATACTATCCTTATTACTGGAACAAGTTATGTACATTGTCATATAATAGTTAATAAACAATTAAATATTATAAGTAATTGTGGAACTACAATGTCGACTTGTCCTTCAAATACTCAAGGTTCTAATGGATTAGGTATATTTTACTTCACATCAGAAGCTTCAAATTCTGTACTTTCAGGATTTACTTTAATAAATGAAGTAGAATCCGGAAATATTGTAGATCCTTATGGTATATATATCAATGGTGGAAATAACATATTAATCACTAACTGTACTGTTAGTTCTACAAATGGACAAGCCATACTTATTAAAGGGGCTAAAAATACTACAATTTCTAATTCAAACATAAAAAATTCAATTAAAGGAATAATACTTGAAAATTCAGATAGTACTTTAATTAAAAATAATTATATTCATGAAAACACATTAAATGGTATTAGTTTGGATGAGGGTGTTTCACAAACCACAATTGATATGAATAATATTACTGCTAATTTATATGGAATTAATGCGAGTACAGCAGATAATGTAAAAATATTAAATAATAAAATTTTTTATAATAGAAATATTCAAGACCAAAGCCGTGCCACAATGGGTGCTGGAATATATGTTAATAATAATATTACTAATATGTTAATTCGTGGAAATTTCATATATGAAAATGGAATGTATGGAATATTCAATGATTATCGTGTAAGAAATCTTATAAATCAAAATATTCAAATAGTCGATCAAAATTTCTTTGGATTCCATAAACAAAGAGCTGTTTTCACTGCAGTTTATACAAAAAGTAATAATGGAGATTATGATTATAATGCAACTACTGATACTTATACTTATGTAGGTGATGGTAATGGGCATTATACTACTGGAACTGGACAAATATTTATATGGAGTAATATTTACTATGGCGAACTATTTTGTGGAAGTACATCTTATGCTCCAGGAGAATTAAGAAGTGCTAATCCTTATAAAGATCTTATAGTTGGAAATATTACACAAGTATCCAATGGTGTTTATTCATTTTCTTTTGTATATAAAAATAATGGAAGTGTTGCTACAGATTTTAACAGTGTTGAAATGACATTCTTTTTAAATAAAAATAATACTGCTACAAGCCCTGTAACAGGTGATATTTATAGTATTACTGAAATACATAATGGTACAGCTGTAGTTGACTTTAGAAATGCTAGTTTTTTAAAGACTGGAAATAATGTTACAGTTATTGGTCCTGGAATGGGGTCATTAGATGGTGGTAATAGACCATATGCATTTTATAATGTAAATGATTCTGATATACCTACTAATAAAAGTATTGATACTATTTTAACTGCAAACGACTTTAAAGAAATATACGGTGCAGGACAAAACTTCACTGGAAAATTAACTGACAACCAAGGAAACCCAATAATCGGACAACACATAGCATTAAAATTAACTAACCCGCAAACAGGCGCTAATAAAATATACTGGCAAACAACCGATAACAACGGAGAATACCAACTAGAAATTAACCTCTACCCAGGAGTATATACTGCTGAATGTTCATTTGGGGAAACAAGTCAATATGTTGATTCTAGTGCAAGTGCTACTATAAATGTTATTACAACAAGTCAAAAAAAAACTAAATTAATTGGATCTGATTTAAATTCTATTAAAGGAAGTTATTATAATGTATTGTTAATTGATAATGATACCAATGCTCTTGTTAATCAAGAGCTTTTAATAACTTTTTATAATGGAAATCAGTCCATTTCTTATACTTTGTATACTAATGAAAAGGGTGTAAGTGAAATTCAGATAAATTTTAATCCAGGAAATTATACTGTTAAAGTTGAATATTTGGGAAATGAAAAATATGCACCTTGTGAAACTACTAATAAAATTATAATTAATAAAAATAATATATTATACATTCCTCAAAATATTAGTAATGATGAAATTCAAAAATTAATTGATTCAAATAATGAATCAAATATACTATTTTTAGGTGAAAATTATAATAACATTTCTTTGATAATTAATAAACCATTAAACATTACTACAAACATTAACACAACATTAAATGGAATAAATGGTAGTGAAATATTTTTAATAACTAAATCAGGAATGAATTCAAATATAAGTAATTTTAACTTCATAAGTTATGAAGGAACTGGTATAAAAATAGAAAATACTAGCAATATTAAACTAAGTAATAATAGTATTAAAAATATTTTAGATTCTGAATATAAAACAGAATATGCAAAAGGCTTAAAAATAATGCCCGGAAATGGTGTTGGCATATTAAATAGTAGTAATATAGTATTAGAATATAATACTATTAGTTCATATGAAAATGGAGTTTATTTAAACAACTCTCAAAATATTTTTGTAAATAATAATATTTTAAAAGAAAATAATTACGGAATAAACTATGATTATAATGTAAGTAACACAAAAGTTTTCAATAATACAATTAATGAAAATGTGGGAAATTATACACTTGAAGTTCCAGAAGGACCATTAGGTTATGGTATATATCTAAATAACTCTGGAGTAAATGCAAGTATAATAAACAATAGTATAATTAATAATTATATTGGAATACTTATTGATTCTAATTATAGTACCGGCATTACTATAACTAAAAATCTTATTTGTGAAAATGCATTAGAAGGAATTACTTTTTGGAAACATTATGATTTAGCAGAAAATGCGATATATCCAGTTGTTACAGATAATGCAATATATAATAATGCTAAAGGACCTAGTATGATGATTTTAGGTGAAATGAGTGCTAATCCAGAAGGAATTTATGGACCTGGACAATGGAATGATAGTTTAAAACTTGTTATTGGTGCAAATTGGTATGGTACAAACCATTTAGTAACTTGGGATTTAAATGGTACTGTTGGAGCTGGAACAATGTGTCCTAGAATAAAAACTACCCCAATTACATTTAATATAACCTGTACAAAACCTGGAACATATAATGTAAACTTTTACAAGAATAATACTTTAGATACAAATCTCCCAACATTCACACTATTTTTCACACTCAATGTTAATGGAACTGAAACCGAAATAGAAATTACTAATGGAACAGGGACTATTACATTTAATCCTTCAGAATATAAATCTAGTGATAATATTATTGAAGTATCAGCAGGTTCACTTAAAAGTACTGAACGTATTTATTATGTGATTGAGAAATATAATGTTCCCAACAATGAAATACCTAGTTATTAAAATTTAAAAAGTTATATAAAAAAATATTTTAATTTTATATTTCCTATTTTTTTAATTTTTTTAGAAATTATAAGAAAATATTTAAATTGTAAACTTAAACTAAAAAAAGAAATTTTAAAAATAATATTAGAAAAATTTAAAAAAAATAAATTTATGTATAATTAAAAAAATTATTTATTTTTTTAATCAATTAATTCATAATAGGATTCTTCAGCACATGATTTACAAATAGGTCTTCCAGCTCTAACTAAATGTCTATCATCAGTGACTTTTTCTCCACAAACTGAACAAAATGTACTTGTATGTGCACTTCCAGGTATTTGAGCATCAGGAATAGGTCTAATTTTAACTTTTTCTACATTAAATAATTCTTCTGCAGGAGTGTCCATGAATCTTTGAATCATTTCTGCTTTAGTTTCACATATATCTTCTTTACTATTTGCATCTGCATCTGACACACGGATAGCTTCTTTTGTATCCATATTATAAAAAGTTACACCAAATTTCCCATAATACATTTGTTTTAAACTTCTTTTACCCATACTACATTTTGTAACTGATTGCACTGCATCTGCCATGCATCTATCTATTTCAACAAAAACAATTAAGTTTTTATGACGAGTATTTAATTCCATACCCATAAGATCCATACCATACATGGCCAATTTGGTTCCTATTGCTATTCCTCCACAAACTTCTCCATGAAATTCTTTTGCTTTTGCTAATTGTTCTTCATATGCTTCTTTAGTTATCATTTTTTTTCTCCTTTAATATTTATTTTAATAATTAAATTTTTTTAAAATTTTCAAGATTAAGGTTTAAATTCGTTTTTAAAGGTATACAAACTTTCCTATCCTCAAAATTTATTAACTTCACATTAATACCATAAGCTTTTTTAAGATTTTCTTCAGTTATTACATCTTCAGGTGTGCCAAAATCAATAAATTTTTTATTTTTCATTATAGCTACTTTATTACATGCTATAAATGCATGATCTGGAAAATGTGAAGACATAACTATAGCTAAACCTAATTTAGATAAATTTTCTAATATTTCAAGTAATTTTATTTGATTACCAAAATCTAAATGAGATGTAGGTTCATCTAAAATCAAAATATCTGGTTCTTGTGCTAATACACGAGCTAAAAATACTAATTGACGTTCTCCTCCACTTAAATTAGTATAAGGTTTATCTTTTAAATGATATATTCCAATATTTTTTAATGCATTTTCCGTAATCGTTAAATCTTTTTCTTTTGGTGCTGCTGAAAGGTTAATATAAGGTGTTCTCCCCATTAACACCACATCAAATACTGAAAATGGAAATGAAGGAATATGACCTTGAGGGATATAACCAATCATTTTTGATATTTCTTTAAAAGATAATGTTTTAATGTTTTTTTTATTTAATAAAATTTCACCATTATTAATTTCATGTAAACCATTTAAACATTTTATTAAAGTAGTTTTTCCTATCCCATTAGGACCTAATATACATAAAATATCACCTTTTTCAATATTGAAAGTGATGTTCTCAAAAATTTCGGGAGAATCTTTTTCATAAGAAAATGAAATATTTTTTACTTCCATTATTTTTTCCATATCTTTTTTCAACTCATTTAATTAAATATATTTTACAATTTTTTTACCATTGTGAATAACCTTTACGTAATAAATATAAGAATATTGGAACTCCAATTAGTGCAGTTAATATTCCTAATGGTATTTCAATAGCTATAACTGTTCTAGATATAGTGTCAATTAATAACAAAAAACTTGCCCCAATACTTAATGAAGCGGGTAATAATAATTTATGGTCCGGACCAACTATCATACGGGTTATATGGGGAACTACTAATCCAACCCATCCAATAACCCCACTAATACTTACTCCTGCAGAAGTTACAAGAGTACATGCAAATATAAGTATTATTCTTAAACGATTAGGATTTAAACCTAAAGATTGTGCTTCATCATCCCCCATACTTAAGAGGTTTAAATGCCATCTTAAAAGTAAGATTATAACTAAACCTATAAACATTGGTATTAATATCATTAATAATTGATCTGTGGTAACTTTTCCTAAACTTCCCATTAACCAAAACACAATTTCAGGTAATTTATCATAAGGATCAGCTAAAAATTTTGTACCGGAAATAAGTGCATTAAAAAATGCAGACACAGCTATCCCTGAGAGTACTAATAATAAAGTTCCTTCTATTTTATAACTTTTAGATATTAAATATGTGATAGATACAGATATTAAACCAAAGATAAATGAACTTAGTTGTATAAAGAAATTTCCTGCTGAAAAAAGTATAGCTAAAGCTGCACCAAATCCTGCACCGTTACTCACACCAAGTAAATCTGGAGACACTAAAAGGTTTTTAAATAAACCCTGAAAAGTCGCACCTGCAATAGATAAAGAAGCCCCAACCAATACAGCCGCAATTATACGAGGTAATCTAACATCAAAAACTATACTAGAAATTGTGGGTGAAACTGCCAAATTAGGGAATATTGGAGATAAAATTGTTTGTATTACCTGTATTGGAGTAATAGGATATCTTCCAACCATAAAAGCTATAAAAAAAAGAATTATAGGTAAAAAAATTAGGATACTATAAGCGATAATTTCATGATTTTTTGATAATAATCCAGATTCATCCATATTTTAACCAATGTTATAATTCTTTATGCAATTTGAGATTCGTTCAATCCAGAACTTTTAAGTAAATCAGTTACTTGTTGATCATTTAAGTCTATATGATAGTAGTCAGAATAAAATTCTTTAGTAACATCTTTTAAATGAATATCAGAATATTGATCTGGATATAATACTTTAGCTGTCCATGGTACTCCTATAATAATATTAGCACCTGGTGGTCTATCAAACCATTTAAATGGGGATTGTGGGGATAAATAAACTTGATGATTTTTTACTGCATTTATATTTGACCATGTTGGGTCTGAGTATACTTTATTATAAAAGTCCGGATCATTTGCAATAATCACATCAGGGTTCCATCCTACAACTTGTTCTATGGAAACTGAAATTTGACCTTCACCTTCTTGTGTTCCTACATCAGCAATATTGTTTCCCCCACATAAACTTATTAATTGAGAATGTGAAGTACCATTTGGATCTGTGCTTAATCCATCTTCTCCCTCTGCATAATAAACTGTTTTTCTTTGATTATCAGAAATTGTTGAATTAACTTCTTTAACTTTGTTGATGTACTTATCATTAAATGCACATAATGAATTAGCCTTGTCTTCAGCTCCAATTAATTTTCCTATAAATTTAATAGAAGAATCAATTTTAGTTACATCTGTAGTATCATTTACACCTACTACAGGTATTGTTCCAAATTTTTCTTGTCTATCGGTTATTGTAGAGTTATCTGAACTTCCTTCATCTAAGGATTCTACAACTACATCAGGATCAGATGCTATGAATTGTTCATAATTCCCATCATTTGAACCATACCATCCTCCTATATTAGGTAAATCTTTATATTGGCTAGGAACATATTCTAATTCTTCATTAGTCCATTGGAAATTGAGGCCTCCTAATTTTTCAGGAGCTAACATGTAAATTATTGTTGTCATAGGAGGACTTGTTGCAACTACTGTGTTTATTGATGATGGTACTGTTAATGTTCTATTTGCCATATCAGTTATTGTTGTATTTCCTTTTGATGTGGAAGAAGGGGACATGAAAGCTGTTACCCCAATAGCACATATAAGTAAAATCATTAAAAGGATTAATATTATTTTTGTTTTCTTTTCCATAATTATCACAAAACTGAGAATATCTTAAATTGTTTTAATATTATACATTTATTGCTAACGTTAAATTTAATTTAAATCTAATTATTAAAGTTAATATAAATATATATTAATTTTTTAACTTATTTATTGATTTATTTAACTAATAAAGAATATTAAAACTTTATTTTTTAAAAAAATAATTTTTAAGAGATATAAATATTAACGATATGAATATATTTTACATTAAATTAATATAAATAATTTACTAAAATATAATATAACAATAGTTATATAATAAGATTAATAGATAAAAAATAAAAAAAGAATAATAATTAAAATAAAAAAAGAATAAAATCTTATCAACTAAGGAAAGGCATCACCTATGGAAAAAATAAAAAAAGTAAAAGCCATAAAATATGAAAATGAACAATCCCACGAAGTAAGTGAAAAAATTATAAAAGATGAAAATATTAATTTACAAATTAATCAATTACCCCAAAGAAAATTTTCAACATACCCTGAAAACTTAGAAGATTTTGTAATAGGCTATCTTTCAGGAGAAGGATTAATAAACAAAGTAGAGGACATTGAAAAAATTGAAAAAAATGGTAAAAATATTAATATAAGAATAAAACCTACTGAAATAGACACAAAAGGAGGTTGTATCTTATCCGATTGTGGTGGCGGATGGAGATCAGAAATAAAAAAAATAACTCCAGTAAAATCTAATTTAAAAATTAATGCTACAGACATTCTTCAGAATATACAAAGATTAAAAAAAGAAGCACCACTATGGAAACAAACAGGAGGTACACATGTAGCACAAATAATTTATAAAGACAACTACATAATCCGAGAAGATGTAAGTAGACATGTAGCCGTTGATAAAGTAATAGGAGCAGCCATAAATAAAGATTATGATTTATCAAAATCTTATATAACCTATAGTGGACGAATGCCCGCAGATATGGTTATTAAAGTCATAAGAGTAGGAATACCAATATTAATATCAAATGCAGCACCCTCAAATTCAGGTTACGAAATTGCAGAAAAAGGAAATATTACAATGATAGGGTTTGTCAGAGGAAATAGATTTAATATTTATACAAACCCAAATCGGATTAATTTAAACTAAAAATAAAGAAAATTATTCTAAAACGGTATGTCTAGACTTTAAATCACTTTCAGTTTTTCCCATTACTTGCATTAATTCACAAACAAGCCCATCTAAGAATACAAGTGAAGTTATTTCAAAAGCAGTACCCAAAGGAGTTAAAGAAGTGTAATTACCATCAAATTGTCTTTTAAGATAATCTTGATCATCAACTTCAGCTTTAGTCCTACCTCGAACATACAATATAGAATCAGCTAATTTACCTAAAGAAGAATTAGGGTAAGAAGTTAAAGCTAAAACTTTAGATCCTCTATTTTTACTTATTTGAACAGCATTAACAATAGTATTAGTTTCACCAGACCCTGAAATAGCTAATATACAATCATCTTCATATATAGCGGGGGAAATAGTTTCACCTACAACATAAGCACTAAGTCCTAAGTGCATTAATCTCATAGCAAATGCTTTACCTGCAAGACCTGATCTTCCAGCCCCTGTAACAAAAATATTTTTAGAAGTAGTTAAAATTTCAATGAATTGATTAATGCTATCTTCAGTTAAATATTCTTCAGCATTTTCAATATTCTTTAACATCGCTTTAATTGATGTTTTCATTAATTCCATAATTTTTAGCCAACCTTAATATTTATAAAAAGTTTCAATAATATTATTAATAAAATTTGATAATAAAAATAATTATTAAATATATATAATAATTTAAATATTTATAATTATTTATTTTAAAAATAAAAAACAGAGATTAAATCATATGAATGAAAATAATATAAAACCTAAAATCGAATTAGATATTAATGGGTATATTTATAATTACAAATTATTTGAATCATTAAAATCATTACAAAAAACTCAATCCATAAGAAAAACATCAGAAAAATTAAATCTTTCTCATTCTGCATTAGATAGAAAAATAAAAAATGCTGAAAATAAATTAGGGTTTAAATTAGTTAAAAATAATTATGGTTCAGGAACTACTTTAACAAAAGAAGGTTTAAATTTAATTAAAATTTATAATCAATATCAAATTAGACTTAACGAATCAAATAAAATAAATATTGCTGGAGGACATATTGTCTCAGGACTTTTAGAATCAATTAGCAATGATATCCCATTCGATATATCAGTATTTAGTAGTGATGATGAAAGTGCATTTGAATTAGGAAAAAGGAATTTAATTGATATTTTAGCTTTAGATGATCCATTAATCGGTTTTCAAAATAACTTAGATTTTACAGCCATTGGTTATGATTACCTCACTTTAGTTTCTAATAATAAATCATCACCAATAAAAACAATAGAAGACTTAAATGGGAAAAATTTTGTTAGTGTGAAAGGCAGCGCACAAAGATTAGTATGGGACACTTTAAAACAAAAAAATGTGGAATTTAATATTAAAAAAGAAGTTAAATCCCAATTTGATGCATTTAAAATAGTTAAAAATAATTCAGATTTATACACTTTTTTAAATGCTAGTTATTTTCATGGAAATGATATTTTAAAAGTGGAAACTAATCATATTATTAGCTTAATACAAGTTAATGATAATAAAAAAGAAAATAAAGAATTTATAGACTATATGTTAAATAAAGGTCAGAATAAAATATTTGAACAAGGTTTTAAACCAATAAAACCTTGGAAAATAAATTAATAAAAAAAGATTTTAAAATGTATATTTGTTAAATTACTTTTCATATGGTAGGAAAAATTAGAATAATATTAAAGTATAAAATTTAATATAGATATTGTGAAAATAATTCTAATT